>CAKMOP010000193.1 GCA_927910985.1 uncultured Porphyromonas sp.
TGGGAGCAAGCGACGCGTACTGATTGGTCTGACATAATACTTACAGAATATGCTTGTTTGTGTGATTGCAATAGGGAATTGCAGTAGGGATCATCGCCCGTCATCGGCAGGGAGCTGGAGCGTCCAGCCTTCGTGGCTGTCGAGCTCCTGCTGGAGGAGGGCAAGGCTTCCAGCCTCTATCAGTCCTTCCTCCGCCAAGGGGCAGGTAGGGGCAAGTAGCGTAATCGTCCCCGAGAGAAAAATAGTGCGCTCCCCTTCTGCCGTGAAGGGGGCTAAGAGAAAGCCCCCCGAAGCACGCTCCTCGATGAGAACCGAGTGCGCGATCCAGCGCCCGAGGCGCAGGTGATGGCTGGCATAGCGTGGCTGAGAAGCAAGGGACATCGATGGGAGCTTAGAAGTCAGCAGGCGATTCATCCTCTGTCAGTTCGGTCGCAGGAGTCTCGCTCGGAGTCACCTCGGGTGCCGATGATGTAGCCCCCGAATAGCGCACGAAGCTGAAGCTATCGACGACGAAGAGGGGACTCTTACCCTTCGGCAGTCGACCGTGCAAGAGGCCATAAGCCGTGCGCATCGTCTTGCCACTGGGGATGGTGATGGAGACTTGGTTGAGTCCAGGATGGAGGGAGGAGAGGGTCGCAGCCTGCTGGGTCGAGTCGGCATACTGCAGACGGAGCTGCAAGCGAAGGGCAGCAGGCGAAGCCCCCTTTACACGCACCACGAAGCGGAGCTCTGTCCCCTCGCTATACGTGACATTAGGCTGAAGAGCAAAGCTACGCTCCACATAGCTCCCAGCGAGATAGCGGCTGGCACTATCGCGCAGGAGGTTGACCGAGTCCAGGTCATTCGACTGCCAGAGGCGCAGACGTTGCTCAATACGATTGAGGCTGTCGACACGTCCCTGCAGGCGAGCTTGGCGCGACTCCAGCACCAAGGAGGCCGATTCATAGAGCTTCTGATACTCGACGATCTGATGCCGTCCGTACCAGACGAGCGAGCTATCCCAGTCCGCCAACGTATAGCCATAGCGGTCAAGGATGGCTTGGAAGCCCACCATACGCAGGCTGTCGCTAAGCCCCTTCTGATTGAAGGCGGCCTCAGCAGTAAGCATCTCGGGCAGGATCTCTTTGACCGTCACCAAGTCGATGCGCTTCCACTTACTCCCAAAGCCACCGCAGGCACTTCCTCCGATGAGGAGGAGCACCACCAACAGTGCTCTCAGTGGAGCAAGGCGAAGGGAAGGGAAACGGAGCGACATAGGAGCAAATGGGGTAAGCTATTCCTCTGTATGCGGAGTGTCCTTCGTAGCGCGCGATGGGGAGAGAGACTCTAAGGCTTCGGCGAAGGTACGGCGATAGCAGAAGAGCAAGAGGGCTACACCCACGGAGATGCACGCATCTGCGAAGTTGAAGATCGGGCTGAAGAAGACGAAGGGCTCACCAGCGTGGAAGGGACTCCACGTGGGGTAAGTCGTCTCGATGAGCGGGAAGTAAAGCATATCCACGACCTTGCCGTGCAGGAAGGTGCCGTAGCCTTGTCCCCACGAGACGAACTGCGCCACCGCTCCACGGCTTGCCGAGAAGACTTCTCCGTAGAAGAGGCAGTCGATGACATTGCCCAAGCCCCCAGCGATGACCAGCCCGAGGGTCAGACAGAAGCCTAAGGAGAAGCGAGCACTACGGACGAGACGCGCCAGATAGTACACACCTGCACCCATCGCCACCAGGCGGAAGAGCGTCAGCAGGAGCTTGCTACCGAGCGTAATCCCATAGGCCATCCCTTCGTTTTCGACGAAGTAAATCTTAAACCACGAGGTGATCTCGTGCATCTCCCCCTCGATCATCGTGGTCTTGACCCATATTTTCGAGGCTTGGTCTATAACCAGGAGAAGGAGGACAAAGGCCGTGGTCAGCAGGCTTGTCTTAGTGCTTCTTGTCATCAGTCGTCAGGAGGAATTACTTCTTCTCTTGGAGCTTAGCCTCGATGGAGAGGGTAGCGTGAGGCACTGCGCGCAGACGTTCCTTCGGGATGAGCTTGCCCGTCTGACGGCAGATACCATAGGTCTTATTTTCGATACGAAGAAGAGCAGCCTGAAGGTTGTGGATGAACTTCAGCAGACGCTCTGCCATACGACCAGCCTCCCCCTTGGAGAGAGAAGCAGCGCCTTCGTGTACCGCCTTGAAGGTAGGCTGTGTATCGGAGACATCATTGCTCTGATAGTCGACGGCACTCTCGCGGAGCAGGTCATAGTCACGCACAGCTTGGTCGAGCTTCTGCAGGATCAGCTCACGGAACTCTTGCAGTTCTTCGTCGGTGTAGGAGGTCTTCTGGTTACTCATTTGTATAGGGATAGTTAGTGTGTAAGGCAGGGCGGAGGAGTACATCCGCCCTGCCTATATGTATTAGTTAGCCTTCTCTATGTAGATGGGGATCATACGCTCGTCGAGGTCAAGCTCCAGCGTGGGCGTGAAGCCTGCCTGCTCTTCGATGGCGACCGCCTGCACCTCCTTGGCGATATAGGCCGAGTAGATGCTGAGGACACGGTGGAGCTCTTCATCTTCGGGTAGGAGGATGCGCACCTTGTCACTGACCTCGAAGCCACTTTGCTTGCGGAGGTTCTGAATGCGGTTGATCAGCTCACGAGCCGTCCCTTCGAGGCGCAGCTCATCGGTCACGGTGATATCCAGAGCGATGGTCAGCGTGCCTTCGTTGGCGACCAGCCAGCCAGGGATATCCTCCGAATAGATATCTACATCGTCACGGAGGATGGTCACAGGCGTTCCTTCGACCGTGAAGTCCAGCTGCCCCATGCGCTCAATGGTGGCAATCTGCTCCTGCGAGAACTCTGCCACAGCAGCAGCGATCGCCTTCATAATCTTGCCATAGCGTGGGCCGAGCTTCTTGAAGTCGGGCTTGATACGCTTGACCAGCACGCCTTCGCCATCGGTGACGAACTGCAGTTCCTTGAGGTTCACCTCGCTGAGGATGAGAGGCACGACAGGAAGGATGGCCTGATGATCGGCCTCGTTGACGATGGGAATCATCAGACGTTGCAGGGGCTGACGCACCTTGATATTGACCTTACGGCGCAGAGCTAAGACCATCGAGCAGATACTCTGTGCCAAGTGCATACTGCGCTCCAGAGGTTCGTTGATCTCCTCGCGGCAAGCCGTAGGGAAGTCAGCCAGGTGCACCGAGTGCTCGGTAGCATTGTCCCCTCGTCCAACCAGGTCACGGTAGAGCTGGTCAGCATAGAAGGGCGCAATGGGCGCCATCAGACGAGCCACCGTGACCAAGCAACGGTAGAGGGTCTGGTAGGCGGAGAGCTTATCCGTAGTCATCTCGCCTGCCCAGAAGCGGCGGCGCGAGAGGCGCACATACCAGTTACTGAGCTGCTCGGAGACGAAGTCCCCGATCGCACGAGCGGCACGTGTGGGCTCGTAGTCCTCGAGGTTGCTGTCCACCTCGAGGATGAGGCTATTCAGCGTAGAGAGGATCCAGCGGTCGATCTCGGGACGCTCAGCGTAAGGAAGTTCCTCACGAGCGGCAGGATCGAAGCCGTCTAAGTTGGCGTACAGAGCGAAGAACTGGTACGTATTATATAGCGTAGCGAAGAACTTACGGCGTACTTCGTCAATCCCCTCGACGTCAAACTTGAGGTTATCCCAAGGCGAAGAGTTGCTGATCATATACCAGCGCAGAGGGTCTGAGCCGTACTTCTCGATCGTTTCGAAGGGGTCAACCGCATTGCCCAGACGCTTACTCATCTTATTGCCATTCTTGTCGAGGACGAGGCCGTTGGAGATGACCGCCTTGTAGCTATTCGTACCACGTACCATCGTAGCGATGGCGTGGAGCGTGAAGAACCACCCACGGGTCTGGTCCACCCCTTCGGCGATGAAGTCCGCAGGGAAGGCGCGACCGCTGTCCAGCAGTTCCTTATTCTCAAAGGGATAGTGTAGCTGAGCGAAGGGCATAGCACCCGAGTCGAACCATACGTCTATGAGGTCGGTCTCACGGCGCATTGGCTTGCCCGAGGGCGAGACTAAGATGATATCATCGACATAGGGGCGGTGCAGGTCGATCTTGTCGTAGTTCTCCTTCGTATAGACTCCTGGAGTGAAGCCCTTCCAGGGATTCGCCTGCATAAAGCCTGCTTCGACTGAGCGTTCGATGGCATTGTACAGTTCTTCGACCGAGGCGATGCAGATTTCTTCGCGACCATCTTCGGTGCGCCAGATGGGGAGTGGCGTACCCCAGTAGCGGCTACGCGAGAGATTCCAGTCTTGGAGATTCTCCAGCCACTTACCGAAGCGACCTGTACCCGTGCTTTCGGGCTTCCAGTTGATGGTCTCATTGAGGCGCATCATCTCCTCACGGCAAGCCGTGGTGCGGATGAACCAGCTATCTAATGGGTAGTAAAGGACGGGCTTGTCCGTACGCCAGCAGTGGGGATAAGAGTGGACGTGCTTCTCGATCTTGAAGGCACGACCTTCACCCTTCAGCATAAGGGCAATGGTCACGTCCAAGGTCTCATCCTGCTCGGTGAGCGAAGCATCATAGGCGTTCTTGACGTAGCGACCAGCGAACTCCTTATATAGGTCTACGTTGACAAAGTCCTTGACGAAGGCTTCATCCATATCCTCTAAGCGGAAGAGACGCCCCTGCATATCGACCATCGGGCGCACATTGCCATCACGGTCGAGGACGGTCAGCCCAGCGATACCGCTGGCCTTAGCGACCTTGTTGTCGTCTGCGCCGAAGGTAGGTGCGATATGCACGATCCCCGTACCATCACTCGTAGTGACGAAGTCGCCTGCGATGACTCGGAAGGCATCACCATCGGGACGCATCCACGGCAGGAGCTGCTCATAGTGCGTGCCGACAAGCTCCTTACCCTTCCACTCGCCGACGATGACGTAGGGGAGCTTCTTGTCGCCAGGCTGGTAGGCTGCCAGAGCATCCTCGCCTTCGTGCTCCTTGCTAAAGAGCGTGTGCAGGAGGGCACGAGCTACCACGGCGGTAATGGGTGCACCTGAATAGGGGTTGAAGGAGCGAACGGCCACGTAGTCAATTTCAGGGCCGACGCAGAGTGCGGTATTGGAGGGCAGCGTCCAGGGAGTCGTCGTCCAAGCGAGGAAGACGGCTTCACCGTGGCCCGTCAGCTCGGCACGTGGGTCGATGATGCGGAACTGTGCCACGCACGTCGTATCCTTCACATCACGGTAGCACCCAGGCTGGTTCAGCTCGTGCGTACTCAGCCCCGTACCTGCAGCAGGCGAATAGGGCTGGATCGTATAGCCCTTGTACAGCAATCCCTTCTTGTAGATCTCGCTGAGCAAGTACCAGAGGGTCTCGATGTAGCGATTGTCGTAGGTGATGTAGGGGTGCTCCATATCTACCCAATAGCCCATCAGGCGCGTGAGCTGCTCCCACTCGTGCGTGTACTTCATCACCTCACGGCGACAAGCAGCGTTGTATTCGTCAACGCTGATCTTCTTACCGATATCTTCCTTCGTGATGCCCAGAGCCTTTTCCACCCCAAGTTCGACAGGCAGACCATGGGTATCCCAGCCAGCCTTGCGGTCGACACGGAAGCCCTTCATCGTCTTGTAACGACAGAAGATATCCTTAATCGAGCGTGCCATCACGTGGTGAATACCGGGCATCCCATTGGCCGAAGGAGGACCTTCGTAGAAGACGAATGAGGGTGCACCTTCACGCAGGGCAAGGGTGCGGGCGAAGAGGTCTTCCTCTTGCCACTGCTCCAAGACCTTCTTATTGACGCCCGACAGCTGGAGGTTGTCGTACTCGGGGAACTTATGGCTCATACAGCGTACTCTTATATATAATTGTAGGGAGGGAGTCCATCGACAGTGAGGGCTACACCTCATCCCAAGATAATTCAAAAAGTGATACAAAGATACACCTTTCCCTTGACGCAGATTATATACGGCTTCATGCGTAGCTCCTCAAAGTTGCGTAACAGAAACACGAGTGCCCCCACAGAGTACTACTGGGTAGGTTCTCGTT
>CAKMOP010000194.1 GCA_927910985.1 uncultured Porphyromonas sp.
ATTAGCTCGACCGTAGTACGCGAGCTACTACATTATGGTGGAGATGTGTCTGCCTTCCTCCCCGAAGGCTTCTCCCTTGATGTCTCACCTACTCCATAGCAACTATGTCCGACTGGAAGAATCGATTAGGCGTGCTTTATAGCACCAATCCTAACTTTGAATATGCGACAGAGCAGGATGAAGAGCCCGAGACACTCCCTGCCTCCGAGCAACGACTCCGTCTCTCGCTCTCCAAGAAACAACGAGGTGGCAAGGAGGTGACACTCATCACGGGCTTTGTCGGGAGCACTGCTGACCTCGAAGCCCTCGGGAAAACCCTGCGTCATCGATGCGGTGTCGGAGGCTCAACCAAGGAGGGGGAGATCATTATCCAGGGTGACCAGCGGCAGAAACTCCTTGCCATCCTTCCTGCTCTTGGCTATACAAAGACTAAGTAACATACACACGACTACACATACTACTACCTATGGACAACGAACTATTCACCCTCCAAGACCTTGAGGAACTCAGCTCTCGAGGCATCACTCCCGACTCAGCAACCCATCAAGTGGAGGACATTCGCAATGGCTTCCCTTATCTTGAGATCTTAGCCTCAGCCTCACTTGAGCAAGGTATTTTGCGCGTAGAGTCCAGCGAGGAAGCACGCTATATGGATCTCTGGGAAGAGTACCTTCTCTCGGGAAAGGCTTCAGTCTACAAGATGGTACCAGCATCGGGTGCAGCCTCGCGCATGTTCAAGATGCTCTACAACTTCCTCGAAGCACCTTATACGGCTCCCGAGAAGCCCGAAGAGGAGAAGTTCTTCACTCAGATCAGCCAGTTTGCCTTCTACGAGCGTCTCAACGAGGCTTGTCTGCGCAATAACTGGAAGACGATCCCGAAGCTCATCGCCTCAGGTGAGTATAAGGCGGTGGTCGAAAACCTCCTGCTTCCAAAGGGCTTGGGCTATGGAAGCAAGCCCAAAGCACTGCTTCTCTTCCACAACTATAAGGAAGCTCCACGCACTTCAGTCGAGGAGCATCTGGTCGAAGGTGCGCTCTATGCACGCGATCGTGAAGGGATGGTTCGCCTACACTTCACCGTCTCTCCCGAGCACCGCAAGGACTTTGAGGCACTCGTTCACTCCCTCAGACCGCTGTACGAAGATCGCTACGGTGTCCGCTATGATATCAGCTTCAGCGAACAGCTTCCTGCCACCGACACTTTGGCGTTGACTCCTGATGGAGAGTTATTCCGCACTGACACAGGACACCTGCTCTTCCGTCCAGGAGGACACGGAGCTCTCATTCATAATTTAAGTAGCCTCTCAGCTGACATCGTCTTCATCAAGAACATTGACAACGTAGTCCCCGACCTCTACAAGGGGGCGACTGTGATGTATAAGAAGTTCCTCGGTGGTGTCTTAATCGCACTGAGACGTCAGATCTTCGGATATCTCAACCTCTTGGAGAAGGGAAAACCTTCGCACACACAGATTGATGAGATCTTAGCCTTCCTCAAAGAGCAACTCTCCATCTCTCTTCCTGAGGAACTTAGTCGCGATGACAGCAAGACGCTGCAATGGATACAAAGTCGCCTCAATCGCCCTATTCGCGTCTGCGGTATGGTGCGTAATCAAGGCGAGCCTGGTGGTGGTCCCTTCGTGGTGCGTGAGCATGATGGCAGTAGTTCTCTGCAGATCCTCGAGAGCTCTCAGATCAATATGGAGGATCCTGGACAACGAGCCTTCTTCGAAGCTGGAGGCTACTTCAATCCTGTAGACTTGGTATGCTCAATACGTGACTACAAGGGACAGCCCTTCGACTTGACGCAGTTCGTCAATCCCAAGACCGCCTTCATCTCGCATAAGAGCCTCAATGGTCGTGAGCTACTGGCACTCGAGCTACCAGGCCTGTGGAATGGCGCAATGCACGACTGGAATACGGCTTTTGTTGAAGTGCCTTTGGATACCTTCAATCCGGTGAAGGAAGTCAACGACCTGCTCCGTACAGAGCATCAGACACCAGCCTAACACTACCCTACTACTTGATTTCTCACATAAATCTATACGAACTATGTCTACAATCATCGAGCGCTTAGCGCTACTTCGCAAGGAGATGAAAGCAGCCGGTCTCTCGGCTTACATCATTCCTTCTTCGGATGCTCACCTCAGCGAATACACACCTCTTCGCTTCAAGGGTCGTTCTTGGATCAGTGGGTTCACTGGTTCGGCAGGGACTGTCGTTGTGACCTTAGACAAGGCTGGTCTATGGACAGACTCTCGCTACTTCCTACAGGCTGGTGAGCAACTACAGGGCTCTTCGATCGAGCTCTTCAAGATGGGGATCCCTGGTGTTCCCTCTATTGAAGGCTTCCTCGCAGAGGAACTTCCCTCAGGCGCTGTCGTAGGAGCTGATGGGGCTTGCCTCTCCTTCGCCGAAGCTGAGGATACCGCACGTAAGCTCGCTGTCTACGGCATCGATTATCGCCTAACTCAGGACTTACTGGAGCTGGTATGGGCTGACCGTCCTGCCCTCCCTGATCAGCCGCTCTTCCTCCATCCCGAGGAGTACTCTGGTGCGAGTGCACACACACGCATCGAGTCTGTCCGCGCTAAGTTGCGTGCACAGGGAGCTAACGCCACAATTATCACGATGATCGATGAGCTGGCTTGGGTCTTCAACGTCCGAGGAAGTGATGTTTCCTTCAATCCCGTAGCCGTTGCCTTTGGCTATATCGGCGAGAAGGAAGCCGTGATCTTCGTTGATCCAGCCAAGGTACCCAACGAAGTGCGCTCCTATCTCTCTGCCAATGGCGTAACGATCAAGGGATACACCGAACTGGATAGCTTCATCGCTGCACTACTAGCTGACGTACGTCTCTTAGTAGATAGCAAGCGTATCACCTACCACATCTATTCGCAGATTCCAGCACACTGCCGTAAAATCGAAGGTGTATCCGTCCTCACCCAGCTTAAGGCAGTGAAGAATGCTACCGAACTTGCATGTCTTCGCAAAGTAATGGCACGCGATGGCGCTGCACTGACGCGCTTCTTCAAATGGTTCGAAGAATCCCTCGGTCGTGGTGAAACTTACACGGAGTATGAATTGGGAGTACGTCTCAATGAGTTCCGTGCTCAGGATGATAAGTTCTACGGTGATAGCTTCGGCACGATCTGTGGGTACCTCGGCAATGGAGCCATCGTCCACTATAATGCACACGAAGATACGGCTGCCATGGTGCGTCCTGAAGGTGTCTTACTCTTGGACAGCGGAGGTCAGTACCTCGATGGCACGACCGACATCACGCGTACCATCGCTCTCAGTACACCGTCTGAAGAGCTTCGTACGGACTATACCCTGGTCATGAAGGGACATATCCAGATAGCTATGGTACAGTATCTCGAAGGCACCCGAGGCAACCAGCTTGATGTCCTCGCTCGTCACGCACTCTGGCAGCAGGGGCTGAACTATGGGCACGGTACGGGACACGGGGTCGGCTTCTTCCTCAACGTCCACGAAGGTCCACAGAACATCCGTATGGAAGTTAACCCCACTCCTCTGGAAATCGGTATGATTACCAGCAATGAACCAGGTCTCTATCGTTCGGGCAAATATGGTATCCGCATTGAGAACCTTGTAGTTACCGAGCTACGTGAAGAGACTGAGTTTGGTCGCTTCTTTGGCTTTGAGACTGTGACCGTATGCTACTTCGACAATCAGCTCATCCGTAAGGAACTCCTCACAGCCGAGGAAATTGCCTGGTACAATGCTTATCAGGAGCGAGCTTACCAAACAATTGCTCCGCTCCTCAATAGTGAAGAAGCTGCTTGGCTTCGTGCAAAGACGCTTCCTCTCTAAAGAAGCAGTGTAGCATTTCCTCTATGAAGCTCTTTTTATAGTAGCTCTAATCTACACGCCAAATCCCCCCTAAG
>CAKMOP010000195.1 GCA_927910985.1 uncultured Porphyromonas sp.
GTGGATGTATGATGCCGCCCTCGAAGCCTTCGGGAAGTGGAGCCCTTGGACGCCTTCGCTGCGCCTGATGGATAGTGACTTCGCTGACCTCCTCGGGGACTATGGAGTATTCATCGATAGGCGAAGTCAAGGTCGCTATCCCGATGCAGCGTGGTGGAAGGCGTGGCAGGGCGATAAGCTCCATCGAGGATTTCGCTCGCCCCTCATCACGACTCCTACACCCGAAGACGAGGAGGAGAGTAGCTCTGATGGGTGGATAGAGGAGGGAATAGGCTCGATTCCCATCCGTGAGGGACTGCCAATGATGCTTACCTCTGCCCCTTCTACCAATTTTCTACATCGCAAGAGTAAAGGGGCTTCACAGGGATCAGATGCCCCACCAATGAAGCTGCGCAAGGACTTCTCCGAGACGGCATTCTTCCTCCCAGCACTGCTGACCGACAGCAAGGGGCAGGTGAGCTGGAGCTTCGATGCCCCCGAGCAACTCTCTCGCTGGAGGCTCGTGCTCCATGCCCATCGCCGAGGGATGGAGCACCATGTCGAGAGCCGTACCATCGAGACCTCCCGAGCCTTCAGCATCCGTCCCACGCTCCCACGCTTCCTGCGTGAGGAGGATGCCCCGACGCTGCTCACCGAGGTGCGCAATGAGACCAGCGAGCCACAGCGTGGTACGCTCACCTTAGAGCTCTTTGACCCTGCCAGCGGAGCGGTGCGCTCGACCCAGCAGAGACTCTTCGACATAGCGGCTTCGTCCGTCGCTACGCTCAGCCTCCCTGTGGAGGGCTACCGTGGACTGGACTCGGTCGGGGTGCGCATCATCGCTCGTGGTAGCGACTTCTCCGATGGGGAGCAGCACCTCGTGCCTGTTCTCTCCGACAGAGAGACAATCACCGAGACCGTAGCCTTCGAGATGCATACGGCAGGGACGAAGCGCATTTCCTTGGCTCCGCTCTTCCCCTCAGGGGGGAAGTTCCCCGGGACGGGACTCTTCACGGTTGCCCTTCAGCCTGAGGCTTCGCGCCTGGCACTCACGGCTCTTCCTGTGCTGGGCTATACGAAGGACGCTTCGGCCTTCGCTGCTACTACGGCACTCTTCGCCGAGGCCGTGGGGCGTCAGCTGGCGCAGTCGGAGGGACTACGGCAGTGGGCGCAGAGCAGGCTGAGTGCGACCGATACCGCTCAGACTTCTCCTCATGAGGGAGACGTGCCTGGGCGCAATCACCAGCTCACCGAGACCCCTTGGGCGAAGTACCTCGCAGAGGAAGAGGCGCAAGAGCGCACCTTGGCTCGCTTCCTCCTCCGAGGAAATGAGTCGGCGACCAGCGACCAGCTCCTCCATCGTCTGCGTGACTTGCAGACCCCCGACGGGCTGTGGGCGTGGTACTCAGGGATGAAGGGGAGCCTCTATACGACCGAATATGTACTGCGCACCCTCCTGCGTATGGCCGCTTACTCCGATCTGGAGTCCGCCCTGCGTCTGCGCCTCGAGGAGATGATCCGCCGAGGGATGAAGGCACTGGACAAGCAGGCCGTACGCGATCATGCTGAGCTCGTCAAGGCTAAGCGTGCAGGGAAGAGCGTCTACGTCTACACCGACGTTGACTACCTCTACCTCGCAGCTCTGGCGAAGACGCGTGGCCTGCGTGATGCCTCCGAAGAAGCCAAGAAGGCAGAGAACTACTTCCTCCGCGAGCTACGCACGAATCTCCGTGATATGCCGCTGGACGACATGCCTCGTGCAGCACTTATCTTCCTCCGTGCAGGGGAGAAGAAGCTCGCCATGGAGCTTGTCGAGAGCATCCGTGACTACCTCGTCGAGGATGAGACGGGCCTCTTCTTCGCCCGCCTGCAGTCAGGGAGCTATTCGTGGATCAGCCGTGCACTGCCCGCTGCCGTCGAGACGCTGGAGCTCTTCTCCGACCCCGCCATCATGGATATCGAGCGCATCAGCGGTATCAAGCGCTGGATCGTCGCTCAGAAGCGCACCAACTCATGGGGGCGTGACCTCCCGACGGCCGAAGCCGTCTACGGCCTCACGCTCGGCGATCCTATCGCTCATGAGCTGGATAAGGACGCACAGGCACGCATCGATCTGCCCGTTGTAGGGGGCGAAGCCATCCACCTTGAGGACGATCGCCTGCAGGTGAAGATGCCCTTCACGAGTACCGTCCACCCCGACACCGCCCTGACGCTCTCGCAGTCGCAGCCTGCCGTCCTCTGGGGGAGTGCTACGGCGACCTACACCCTGCCCACGGCAGAGGTAGAGGCACGTGGCAAGCAAATCCAGATCACGCGTGAGACCTTCCTCCTGCGTCGAGGGAGCAAGGGCGACGAACTCCTGCCACTCGCCGAAGGGCAGGAGCTGCGTGTCGGTGACCGCCTCCGCACGCGTCTCACGATCCGCCTCGAGCAGTCCCTCGACTTTGTCCAAGTCATCGATCCCCGCCCAGGCTTCACTGAGCCCATCATCCAGAAGCCCGGCTATGAGTGGGGCGAAGGTACGGGCTACTACATCGAGCCGAAGGATGGGGTGACGAACTTCTACATCGACCATCTCAACCGCGGTACGTACCTCCTCAGCTACGACCAGTATGTGGCACGTGCAGGCCGCTTCGCTGGCACCGTCGCCCGCATCGTCTCGTGCTACGCACCTGACTACAGCGCGCACACGTCAGCTGGTATCGTGACGAGCGTCCTGCCGCTGAAGAAGTAATTTCCCCAGCCGAATAGCTAAGCCCCCACGAGCTCGCATAAGTGAGCTTGTGGGGGGCTTTCTTTGTACTCTACGAAGGGGGGAGAGCGACCAGTAGTGGTTCGTGCTCCGACCAGTAGTGGTTGCATATAGTGACCAGTACTGCTTCGCTTCGTGACCACTACTGGTTTGCTTGCGGACCACTACTGGTTTCTACCACCCTTCTCCTCACTAATCGTCTCCATAGTCAAAATGAATGCACCTATAGGAGACTGTAGAGTCCTTCAGCATCGTCATCAAATAGAATTATTAAATTCACCACGCAATTATCATCCCACAAGGGCGGTAAATTGAATATAGCTTAACGACTAAATATGGGACGCTGCAAAGAACTTCAACTAGAAGAATATGCAAAAATGGAGCCGAGTATACAACCCTCCAGAGCCTGGAGAAAAATTTACCTGTGCTTCGCATTTCGGGAACAAATATCTACGACGCCATGTGGAATGCAATGGACATCTGGGGAGATGCTCATACTGCAAAAAGAGAAAAATAGTCATGGATATGGCTGACTTTATAGAGTACACTGGGAATAGAATCACCAGCTATATTGGTCCGATTGATGACGAATGCATGCCTTCAGCAAATTCATATGTTGACAAGGAGGATGGAGAAGAAGGCATCCTAGGCTGGAGTGTTAGAGGGCTATATCTTGCACCAACAAAGGCTGAATATTATGAAGAC
>CAKMOP010000196.1 GCA_927910985.1 uncultured Porphyromonas sp.
ATGCTCGCTTCGGTCACCTCTTCCCTACAAGCGAAGGTGCTTATCTGGTGAAGCTCCTCGACATGCTCTACAGCTGGGAGCAAGAAGAGACTGCGGACATCGCAAACTTCCTCCAGTACTGGCAGGATAAGGGCGCAAAGCAGAGTATCTCCAATGCGACAGCAGAGGATGCTATCACACTGATGACCATCCATAAATCCAAAGGATTAGGCTTCCCCGTCGTACTCTTACCCGACATCACGTGGGCACTGGACGAAAACTTAAAAGGGAACAAAGAGAATATCCTGTGGTGTCCCATCCCCGACATTGATGAGGTGAAAAGCCTCAGAGTCGCAGGTGTCACAAGCGTTCCTCTTAAGTATACAAGCATTCTCCAGATGAGCTACTTCGCCAAGCCTTACTTCAAGGAGAAGCTCAAGAACATGCTGGATTCGCTCAACCTTCTCTATGTAGCCACCACTCGCCCCAAGCAGGAGCTACACATCTGGATCAAGGGAGAGAAGCCAGTTGAGAAACAGGAAGAGGAGAAGGAAGAAGGAAAGGAGAAAGGAAAGAAGAAAGGGAAACGGCCTGAGAAAGAGGAGAAGACCATCTCCACGATCGAAGACCTCTTCCTCTCCACTACCGAGGCTGGGGTAGTACTCTGTGACACCCTTCCCGCTATCCAGACGACGACGGAAGAGCCCATCGGTGATAGTGCATCTGCTCCACGCAACGCCACAAAAGCCACCGAAGAAGAGGAAACGATTCCGCTTACAGTAGAAGGGCTTTACTCCTACCCAGTAGACAAGCGTCTTGCTATCCTACGCGAAGGGCTCGAGCACTTCTCCGAAGATAGCCTAACGTGCCTATGGCCGTACCCTGCATCTCATCCTCTCCGAGATCAAGACTGCGGGCGATGTCGAGACCGCCATCCGTGAGGCAGAGCACCAAGGGTACATCAAAGCCAAGGATCTCGAAGGTCTACGCCAGCGCCTCGACGCAGTGATGACGCATCCTCAGACAGCACACTGGTTCGATGGCACTGGAGAGGTCTTCAATGAGCGTGCCATCATAGGCGGTCAACTCAAGACCAGCCGTCGCCCCGACCGTGTCATCTTCTATCCCGACGATGGACATATCGAGGTCATCGACTACAAGTCAGGGAGGAACGCACTGCACACCATCGACAGGTACCGCGAATATATGAGCTGCTTCGCCAGATGGGCTACACGAATATCACAGGCTATCTCTGCTATTTCCGTGATGAAGGTCCCCTACTTCGAAGTGTCACAGCGTAGTCCGACGACTTCACTCCATAATTATAAGAGCAACCTACTGCAATCCACCCATAAAGGGGTAGTGCTGTAGGTTGCTCTTTACTTCATAGGTAACTCTACTGCTGCAAAGTCAATAAGAGTCTATTCCATTAACCAAATCAGCGTCGAAGGATTTGGAAGGTAAGATGTAAGCTATCGACTAAGAGTAGCCCTTCGGAGAGAGAAGATGGTAACTCCAACAAGTACTTCAGTGCTTCCGCAGCAGCGATGGAGCCGATGAGCGCAGGTGTAGAAGCTATCACGGGGAAGGGTTCTACTGGGGAGGGCGGAGAAGAAAGCTCCTCTGCTTCAGGGAAGAGATCTGCGTAGCGCGTGGATGCATCTGAGAGGAAGAGAGCAACCTGCCCGCACCATCCTTCGAGCGAAGCATACAGCCAAGGGACACGTTGCTCCAGAGCATAGTGATCAAGGAGTCGGCGCGTAGCTTCATTATCCGTGGCATCAATAAGCAGATCCACTTCTCCGATCAGCTCCAGGATATTCTCTGTGGTCAGTCGCTCTTGATGTGCTGTTAGCTGGCAGTGAGGATTAGCCTTCCGTAATCGCTCGAGCACACAACGCGCCTTACTCTCCCCTACTTGCTCGGTCGTGTAAAGAGTCTGACGAGGGAGGTTCCCCACCGAAACCACATCATCATCTATAAGGATAAGATGCCCCACTCCTGCTCCTACGAGGATGGGTAAGAGCGTCGACCCTAAGCCTCCAGCCCCGATGACCGCCACACGCTTCCGTGCCAGTAACTCTTGACCCGCGCGCCCGACTTCAGGTAAACTGATCTGTCGAGCATAGCGCGTATCAAGAGTGTCAATCACAGATGTAGTCATATCTGTGTATTTAGTGATAGAAGAAGGGACTCAGAGCCAGCTATCCCAGTCCTTCCAAACGGGTTCATAGCCGACGCTTCGCAGGTGGGCAACAAACTCCTCTGGTGTACGCCCATCATTGATGACAAACTGCTCCAAGTCCTCATTTCCTTCGGCATATCCTCCTGGTTCGGTATGGCTTCCTGCGCTCATACTTGTGACACCTAATGGGAGCACGTTGTCACGGAAGGCGGCAGACTCACGTGTCGAGAGCGAGATCTCTATGTGAGGATCCAAGAGGCGGAAGGCTAAGATCAGCTGCGTAATCCCTAAATCATCGATAGGAGAAGAAGGCGTATAAGCCCCGACGGCAGGACGGAGACGAGGGAGAGAAATAGAGTAGCGAGTCTTCCGATACCTCTGACGTAGGTAGCAGAGATGCAGGGCTGTAAAGGTGCTATCCGTACGCCAATCCTCAAGTCCTAAGAGAGCACCCAGCCCGATCTTCTCGATACCAGCCTCTGCTATGCGGTCAGGAGTCTCCAGTCGGTAGCGAAAGTCCGCCTTCTTCCCGCGTGATGATAGGTGGGATAATGTGCCTCGTGATAGGTCTCTTGATAGACACAGACGTAGTCAACACCTGCCTGATGAAGGGCTGCATACTGCTCGGTGGTCAGTGGCTGCACCTCCAGACTCAGCTGTGCAAAGTGCGGACGAATGTGCTCAACGACCTGTAGATAGTACTTCCACGAGCTGGAGCGAAAGGTCTTCACCACTGACAAGAAGGAGATGACGAAAGCCCAAGGCCTTGATCGCCTCTACTTCACGATCGATCTCAGTGAGCGTGAGTTGTCTACGTCTTATCTTGTTCTCCACGCTGAAACCACAGTAGACACAGCTATTGGAGCATACATTGGAGAGGTAAAGGGGAATATAGAGCTGGATGGTATGCCCGAAGCGCTCTACCGTCAGTCGGTGTGCCTCGCGTGCCATCTCCTCGAGGAAGGGAACAGCAGCTGGTGATACCAAGGCCTTAAAGTCCTCTATCGTACGGTACGGCGTAGCGAGGGCACGCTGCACATCCGCAGCCGTCTTACTATAGATATCCCGATGGAGTGTGTCGAAGTCGTAAGCTGTCAGGACATCATAGGCCGTCTGCTCGGTACTCATAGCTTGGTATCAAATAGGAAGGACGTAAA
>CAKMOP010000197.1 GCA_927910985.1 uncultured Porphyromonas sp.
GCCCAGACGCTCACTGAGCTGCTCGAGGTAGGTGATCTCCTCCTCACTCAGAGCCAAGCCCTGCGCTTCATTGTAGGCACGCAGTCGGTGATATGCTCGATAGCGCGGCCGTCAGGTCGGTGGCGAAGACCGTAGCATCAATCCCTGCGTAGAGGGACTGCAGCATCGGATCGAAGGGAGCATCTGCCCCAGCGACTTCGCGGAACTCTTCGACGCGTGTGACGCTCGGGATATTCATATTGCGGATGATTTCCACCGCATTGGTGCTCCAGGGGGTGACGAGCTCACGGCGCGTACCGACGAAGAAGCCCTCAAGGGTAGGGCTATTAAGCGACGTAGCCCCACCAAAGAGCCAGGTGAGGCGATCCAGAGCTGCGGCATCAAGCTGTGCCGTGCTCTCCACGACATAGAGCACAGAGGAGCTCTGTTTCCTAAAGAGAGTAATCATTCGAAGACTATGTGTATTGTCTGAAGGAGGATGTATAATCAGTAGCAGATATCCCGCACGAAGGTGCTGGAGGGATTCCCTCAGCGCCGCCCCGAGGGGAGGTAAAAAGGCAAGACCCCACAGCCCAGAGCCAGTAGCTCTAAGCGGTGAGGTCTTGTGGTGTGTCGAGGAGCATAGCTTACGACCGTTCGGATAGCTTAGCTTGGGATGCGGAGGGTGCGTCCTACAGAGAGCTTAGCACGACTTCTCAAGCCATTCATCTGGCTGAGCTTGTGCACCGAGACGCCGTACTGAGAGGCAATCTCTGAGAGGGTCTCGCCCTTCTTGATGCGGTGCGTCTTAAACTGCTCTTCGTTCGATTCGCCACTCTTCTTGGGGCGAGCTACTGCATTAGCCACAGCATAAGAGCGGGGAGTGCGGTAGGCTCCCTTGACGAAGGCGAAGACGTCATAGCGTGGGACGCCAGCCTGGAAGTCAAAGAGGTCAGAGGGGTCAATGGGCACGCCCATAAAGCGCGCTTCGAAGTGGAGGTGCGGCCCTGTGGAGCGTCCCGTGCTACCACCGAGTCCGATGGGGTCACCAGCGCGGACGACGGTGCCTTCGCGGACGATGGAGCGGGTCATATGCCCGTAGACGGTCTCCAGACCGTTGGGGTGACGGATGACGACGTAGTTGCCGTAGCCACCGCCTTCGTAGGACTTGACACGCACCTTACCTGAGAAGGCAGCACGTATCGTGTCTCCATAGTTGAGCTTTAGGTCCGTCCCGTAGTGCATACGCCCGAAGCTGTGGCGGTAGCCATAGTTCGAGGTGACCTGTCGGGTGGCGATGGGCATCACGAACTCCTGCAGGTCGATATCTTGGCGATCGGGGATATGTACCGACATACCTGCGAAGGGGTTGACGTGACTCCCCCAGGACTCTTCTCCGTAGAGCTCCGAGGCTGGTGCCTCGAGGTCTTCGCTACGCTTCTTGGCCTTCAGCTCAGCCTCACGACGCAGCTTCTCTTTGGAGAGTCGATTCTTGATCTCGAGTCGGTCGGCCAGGAGCAGGTGGTCCCCACCGAGGGAGCTTGCCTGCTGACCGACTGTCGTGCGTGTCTCCTTCTTCGGTGTCTGCGCCGCTCCCGCTGCTCCCGTAGAGGCCCAAGCGGGGAGTGTCGTGGCTACCAGACACAGAGATGCGCATAACAGTCGCATTCTTTTTCTTGTCATACCAGCTTTTGATACTTAGATGGATAAAAGACCGAGCGGGAGCGCGTCTCCCGTCGGGCACAAGGGCGTCGAATACACACCTTGCACTGAATGCAAAGATAGCCAAATAGTTAGAAACACCAACACCGCACAAGCCTACCGCTTCTGTGCAATCTAAGCGCCTTTTGGGCCCTACCAGCACCCACGCTTGTGGGGGCATTCACCTATCTAACGCAGTCGCATAGCCTCATAGTATTTCCGCATAGCCTCCTCGGTCGCTACGACGACCTATATTACTCCGCACCCTGACCTATATTACTTCGCACGACGAGCTATATAGGTTCACGCATGGAGCAATATAGCTTTCGTGCGCATCCTATATTGCTCCTCCACCCACCTTCCCGAGGATAGTTACTCCGACTCTTTTCCGTCCTCCTTCTCCGAACAAAAGAAGAGGGGGCATCCACATAGGACGCCCCCCTCTGTATCAGTAGGAGGGAAGGCTCGCAGACTGCGCTTACCGCTTGTGTCGCTCGAAGAAGCGGCGGGCAAAGTCCTTGCAAGACCATCGGTAGACGTACCAACTTGTCAGCAGGAAGGAGCTTGCGGCAGCGGGGATAATAACTGCGCTCCAATTCAGCTCACGGACGTGAAGTCCAGCATCTGCTCGAAGAAGGTGTTCAGCTCCGCTTCGGTTAACGTCTTGTCGCCCTGACGAACACAACGCCCTAAGGCTTCTGTCGTACGCCAAAGGGCGAAGCGCTTATCATCCAACTCATTGAGCACGGGCATCAAGGCATCGACTTCACCTGCGGTGAGGGAGAGCTCACGCATCAGGAAGGTGCGCTTCTCGGCACGAATCTTATCGCGTATAGCCTTGCCTTGGTCGGCGGGCTTCTTCTGGGCTTGCGCGGACAGCCCACCCGTCAGGAGGATATTATGGGCTTGTGCATACAGCCCCCAGAGAGCAGGAGGATGGAGCAAAGGAGATAGAGTATTTCGCTTTCATTGG
>CAKMOP010000198.1 GCA_927910985.1 uncultured Porphyromonas sp.
CTGCCACGAGATCGGCTCACCCACGAGGATGCGGAAGTGCCGTCCGTGCGTACGGAAGAGTTCATCGGGGAGGAGTGCCTGCCCTGGATCGAACTTCATCCCGAGGGCCTGCTTGATGCGCCAGACCCAATAGAAGTGACGGCTGTTCTGCCCTACGAAGTGCAGGGGGACAATATCACGCTGATGGGCGATGGCCTGCGTGACGAAGGTCTTGCGCCAAGGGCTATCCTGCAGCTTCCCATCGAAGATGCGCGAGCACGAGCCTGCGGGGAACGTCCCGATAGGCGCTTCTCCCTGCATCGCCTCCTGCAGAAGGGATACGGCCTGTCGCCCCTGCGAGCCCTGACGGTTATTCACTGGTAGGAAGACCGACTGCAAGGGGCGGAGGTAGTACAAGAGGTCGGAGACCATATAGCGTACCGCCCCGTAGTGCTTCCCTATCATATAGGAGAGCGAGATACCATCCATGCCGCCCAAGGGGTGATTGCAGGCGAAGATACACCGCCCCGACTCAGGGAGTCGCTCGGGATGCACCCACTCGGCGGTCACAGCAAATTCGCCCATCAGTGCCTCGAGGAAGTCCAATCCATCGAGGTGCCCATAGCGGTAGAGAATCTCATTGATCTCGCGCTGGTGAATCAGTCGCTCCAGCGGACGAAGGACAAAGGGAGGGAGGTGCTTACCCACCTTTTCCTCCAGGACCTTCCCTATATGGATAGCTAAGGGATGATCCTGTGAGGAGTATTGGGCTTGCTCGGTCAGCGGTCGCATCACGGCAGCGTTACTTGCCCGAGAGCTGACGGATGCTCTGCTCGATCGTAGCGATACGGCTCTCAGCGTCGGCCTTCTTCTTGCGCTCGAGGCTGATGACGGCCTCGGGAGCCTTGCTCACGAAGCTCTCATTGCTCAGCTTCTTCTCTACGCCAGCGAGGAACTTCTGCTGGTACTCGAGGTCGGCATGGAGCTTCTTCAGCTCTTCCTCGACATCGATATAAGCGGCCATAGGCACGGCGAACTCATCCGTCCCGATGACGAAGCTCACAGCACCTTCACTGCGTACACCGCTACGGTCGATCGCCGAAAGGCCGGCCATCTTGATGAGCACTTCATCGAGCTCGGTGGTATAGCTGGGGCTTGCTTCGAGGGCAAGGGCTTCGCGTGGCGAGAGGTTCTTGCTGGTGCGTAGGCTGCGCACGGTGGTGATGATCTCCTGAGCGACAGCGAAGCGCGTGAGGAAGGCTTCGTCGAAGGCTTCAGCTGGGCGCTGCTGGGCATTCATGATGCTCTCACCCTCGGCACGCTCAGCGAGGTTCTGCCACAGTTCTTCGGTGATGAAGGGCATGAAGGGGTGAAGGATACGCAGGATTTCATCGAAGAAGTCAAGTGCCTCACGGCAGGTCGTCTGGTCGATGGGCGAGCCGTAAGCAGGCTTGATCAGCTCGAGGTACGAGGAGGAGAAGTCGTCACGGATGAGCTTATAGACGAGGGTCAGCGCCTCGCTGATGCGGTACTTCGCGAAGAGATCATCCAGCTCAGAAGCCGCCTTGCTAAGCACCTGACGCATCCAGTAGGAAGCTAAGCGAGAAGCCTCAGGCTGTGGTGTGGCGGCCGCTTCGGCCGTCCAGCCCTTCACCAGACGGAAGGCGTTCCAGATCTTATTGCAGAAGTTACGACCCTGCTCGCAGAGCGACTCGTCGAAGAGGATGTCATTCCCAGCAGGAGCACTCATGATGAGCCCCATGCGCACGCCATCTGCCCCGTACTTATCGATAAGGAGAAGCGGGTCGGGCGAGTTGCCGAGAGTCTTCGACATCTTGCGCCCCTGGTTGTCACGGACAATACCCGTGAGGTAAACGTTCTCAAAGGGCTTCTTCCCTTGGAACTCGTAGCCCGCCATAATCATACGTGCGACCCAGAAGAAGAGGATATCGGGCCCGGTGACGAGGTCGGAAGTAGGATAGTAGTACTCAAGCTCCTTGTCTCCTTCGCTCAGTGCAGGAGCGAAGACCGTAATCGGCCAGAGCCACGAGGAGAACCAAGTGTCGAGGCAGTCGCTCTCACGGCGCAGGTCGGCAGCGGTAAGTCCAGCGTTCTTCTCCTGAGCTAAGCGGAGAGCTTCCTCGTCACTGGAAGCGACGACGAAGCTACCATCGGGGAGGTAATAGGCTGGGATGCGATGCCCCCACCACAGCTGACGGCTGATACACCAGTCCTTGATGTTCTCCATCCAGTGGCGATAGGTATTCTTGAACTTCGCAGGGTGCAGGCGGATCTCGTCATTCATCACCGCATCGAGGGCGGGCTTAGCGAGACCCTCCATCTTGAGGAACCACTGCATCGAGAGCTTGGGTTCGATGGGGACGAACGTACGCTCGGAGTGTCCTACCTTATTCGTGTAGGCCTCGACCTTCTCCATCAGGCTGGCAGCCTCGAGGTCGAGTTCGATCTGCTTACGTACGTCAAAGCGATCCATACCGGCATAAGCTCCCCCATGTTCGTTGAGCGTACCATCGTCGTGGAAGATATCGATGGTCTGCAGCTGGTGCTTCTCACCGAGCATATAGTCATTGACGTCGTGCGCAGGGGTGACCTTCAGACAGCCTGTACCGAACTCGATATCGACGTACTCGTCTTCGATGACGGGGACAGCACGCCCTACTAAGGGCACGATGAGCTTCTTGCCACGGAGGAAGCCGTAGCGCTCGTCATTGGGGTTGATACACACGGCGGTATCGCCCATGATGGTCTCGGGGCGGGTCGTCGCCACGACGACGTACTTATCGGCTTCGCCCTCGACGAAGTAGCGCAGGTAATAGAGCTTTCCCTGCTGCTCCTGATAGATAACTTCCTCATCGCTGAGGGCGGTCTGCGCCTTGGGGTCCCAGTTGACGACACGCACACCACGGTAGATCAGCCCCTTGCGGTAGAGGTCGACGAAGACATCGATGACGCTCTGGCTGCGCTCGTCGTCCATCGTGAAGGCTGTGCGCTCCCAGTCACAGGAGGCTCCGAGACGCTTGAGCTGCTCGAGGATGATGCCCCCGTGCTCACGCGTCCAGTCCCAAGCGTGCTCGAGGAAGGCCTCGCGCGTCAGGTCGTGCTTCTGGATACCCTGAGCAGCCAGACGGCCGACGACCTTCGCCTCCGTAGCTATGGAAGCGTGGTCAGTACCAGGCACCCAGCAGGCGTTGAAGCCACGCTGACGCGCACGGCGTACGAGGATATCCTGAATACTATTATTGAGCATATGCCCCATATGAAGTACGCCCGTGACGTTGGGTGGGGGAATGACGACGGTATAAGCGGGGCGGTTATCGGGCGTCGAGTGGAAGAGCTTGTGCTGCATCCAGTACGCATACCACTTATTCTCCACAGCCTCGGGGCTGTACTTGGTAGCTAACTCCATAATAGCGGATTCGTGAAGTATCTATATGTTATTATTTATTTCTGCTTCTTCCCTGAGAGCTACATCTTCGCAGATGGAGCCAAGTATGGGAGATACAAATTTACATCAATCGCACGGATATCGGGTGCGCAGAGCCAGCCACGCACGACAAAGGAGTGGAGAGAGGGCGATATAAAAGGGGAAAGAAGGGCAGACTTAGCCTCCGAAGCAGAGGAAGAGCAGACCGATGAGTGCCATCCCCACAAAGCTCACACCTATGATACCAGCCACGACAATCCCTGTCTGCAAGCCACGCCGCACCGTGATTCGTGGAGCGATAAGGAAGGCGACGAGATTCGGAACCGAGAAAGAGCTTATAAAGAGCCAGCGAGGAGGCGAGGCAAGCGCATAGTAGGCTACTTGAATCGCGATGAAGAGCAAGAGGGCGATACCCGACAATCCGAGGATCAGATCTCGGTGGCGGTACTTCCGCTGGGAGGCGTGCATCATTGGTAAGCAGTAGCTGGATGAGGGATGTGCAACTTAGTCCCACGAAGGTAAAAAGAATGTTACACAACATCGATTCGCCTCCTTCTTACAGCGACGCTGTGCGTACTGCTACAAGAAAGAGCGTGCCCCTTGGAGCAGGTGCAGAAAGCTATATTGGTCACTGGACGAACCTATATTGCTCCACTCTGCGAGCTATATTGGTCGTCTCCCGAAGCTATATTGCTTCGCCCAACGACCTATATTGCTTCGGGTGCACACCCTACGTATAGAGAGCTACGAGCACCACAGGGGGCAGGATGAGCCGATGCACTACCGCGACACTACGACAAGAGACGAAGTGACAAGATGCAGGCTGAGGAAACAAATAAGTATCTTTGCTACACGAAGTACACGACGCTCACCGCCGATGGTGCGCCTGGACTTCACGCTTAGTATGCTATCGCTACGGCAATGAAACGACTGTACACACGGATCTTCCTCTCCCTACTCTTCGGTGCCTTCGTGGGCGCCTCGCTCACCGCCTGCTCGGGCTCAGGCAAGCAACAAAGTAGCGCAGACTCCACACAGGGTGACTGCTGCGACTCCATCTTCCCTGTGCAATGGGATTCCATCCACATCAAGACCACCTACTACGACCAGCAAGCAGCTCGCTCGGGGTCGTCCGTCAATGTGGACATCCTCTACCATTATCCGACCAACGACACCACCCTGCTCAAGACCATCAGCAAGGCATTCTTCGGTGATACTTACGCCACGATGAGCCCCAAGGCGGCCATCGAGCAGTACCTGCGTGAGGTGCGTAGCGAATATCTCTTCGGCGCCGACTCCCTCGGCTTCTCAGCCAAGGAGCTGGCTGATATGAAGAGCGAGCTATCCCTCTCCAACCGCATCACTTACTCCGACGACCACATCATCACGATACAGAAGGATCTGTACACCTATTCGGCGGGCGCAGCCCACGGGCTACACGGTGTAGGAAACTACTCCCTCGACCGCAAGAGCAAAGACGTCATCAGCGAAGGCGACCTCTTCATCGACGGCTACGGACCCGAACTGAATAAGGTGCTTCAGCGCGCACTCATCAAGTCGTTAGGCCGCAAGACCGCTCAGGAAGTTGAGAAGGAAGACGGCATCTATGTCGCTGACCTCACGAGCAACGATAACTTCCGCCTCGATGCCAAGGGGATGACCTATACGTACAATCCCTACGAAATCGCCCCCTATGCGATGGGCGTCATCGAGTTCTTCATCCCCTACGAAGAGGTGCGTCACCTCCTTCGCCCCCAGAGTATCATCTACTATTATATACAGCACTAAGACCGTATATGCCTACGATCGACCTCATCACCCGCTACTTTCCCCACCTCACCCCCGAGCAAGTAGAGCACTTCACCCAGCTTGACGCCCTCTATCGCGACTGGAATGCGAAGATCAACGTCATCTCGCGCAAGGACATCGATGCCCTCTACGAGCACCACGTACTCCACTCGCTGGGCATCGCTCAGATGATACGCTTCAAGCCTGGGACACATATCCTCGACTTCGGCACGGGCGGTGGTTTCCCCGGCATCCCGCTGGCGATTCTCTTCCCCGAATGCGAGTTCCTGCTGGTCGATAGTATTGGCAAGAAGGTCAAGGTCGCAGCTGCTGTGGCCGAAGCCCTTGGGCTGAAGAACGTCCGCACCCTGCACGGGCGAGGCGAAGACGTGAAGGAGCAGTTCGACTTCGTGGTCAGCCGCGCCGTGATGCGTCTGGAGGAATTGGTTGGCTTCACGCGCAAGCTCGTCCATCACGAGCAGCGCAACGGGATGCCCAATGGGCTTATCTGCTCAAGGGCGGAGAGCTGCAGGCGGAGATACGTCCCTACAAGCGCATCGTCGAGGTGCAAGACCTCTACCCTACCTTCGACGAAGAGTACTTCAAGACGAAGAAGGTCGTTTACCTTCCCCTCTAAGCGGGACTCTCCCCTCGCAAGGACAGCGCGCCCCCTACTACCACTCGGGTAGTAGGGGCGCGCTGTCGTTAGGCAAACTCCTAAGGGCGGTTAGTCTACAATCTGCTCTTGGTTGAGCGAAGGCATTGGCTCGGCCTTGATCGCTACGTAGATGGTGCACGTACCAGGCGAGATGCTGTGGTAGAAGGCTTCGGCAAAGCCCGCTTGGCGCAGGATTTCCACCATCTTCTCCCGCTGAGGCATCGCTGCGATGGACTTAGGCAGGTAGGTGTAAGCATCCTTATCATCGGAGAAGAAGCGCCCGATGAGCGGGATGATATGCCCTGCATAGAGCTTGTAGCCCAAGCGCAGCAGGGGGTTCGTCGGCTCGGATAGCTCGGCAATGACTAATACCCCCGAAGGGCGAAGGATACGCTGCAGCTCGCACGCGGCAGCAGGGATGTCGGGGAAGTTGCGGATACCGAAGGAAATCGTCGCCGCATCAAAGCTATTGGCAGCAAAGGTCGTCGCCGTGCAGTCCTGGCGCTCGAAGTCAATACGTCCACTCAGCCCTAAGTCATTCACCTTCTCCGCACCGATACGCATCATCTCTTCGGAGATATCGATTCCCGTGACACGCTCCACCGAAGGGATGGTTTGCACCAGCGAGATAGCGACATCCCCCGTCCCCGTAGCCACATCCAGGACGTGGTGCGGTGCGTAGGGAGCGAGGAAGCTAAGTGCCTTGCGACGCCACGAGCGGTCGAGGCCTAAAGAGATAATCTGATTGAGGCGGTCATACTGTGGGGCGAT
>CAKMOP010000199.1 GCA_927910985.1 uncultured Porphyromonas sp.
ATGCCATGATTGTTTCTTTCTTATTGGTGATACTGATGTTATTACTTGCTACTTAGCGGTGATCTCGATGCTGTACTGACGGCAGAAGTCGAGGAGGATAGGTGTCGGAGCGACCGTACCTTGATCGTAAGTCAGCTCGACATCATTGCGCCCCGTACCATCCGAGAGTCTTATTGATAACATTGCGGAGCCACTATTGTTCGCTATGATCTCTCCGAGCTCGCTGATGACGCTCTGATTGACTACGCGCACATCGATATGAAGTTGGATGCTGGAGATGATACTGTCGATGACATCGCTAAGTAGATGGACGCTCTGGATGCTTAGTTCCAGCTCTTCGCCGTAGCGGCGCTTCTGAATAACCCCTTCGATGAAGACGAAGAGCCCCTTCTGGCAGTACTGCGAATAGCTGACGTAGTTATTGCTAAAGAGTGGGATGGTGCAAGAGCCCTGGGTGTCTTCGATGGTGAGGCGCGCATAGGGGTCACCACGCTTGGTGGTGCCGATGAATACGTTCGACACCATCCCCCCGAAGGAGACTTGTCGCCCTTCCCCGAGGGCTTGAGGATCATTCATCATCTGGGCGTTGACGGGGCAATAGCATTCGAGCAGGACACGATAGGGATCTAAGGGGTTGCCCGAAAGGTAAAGCCCGACGAGCTCGCGCTCCTTGTTCAAGCGTTCCATATCGGAGAGCTCGACGAAGTGTGTCGGAGGGGTAGGGCGAGGTATCTGCAGGGCTTCGTCATCGCCCCCGAAGAGGGAAGACTCGTTGAGGCTCTGTTCGGCTTGGCTTACCTGACCGAAGCGCACGAGTGCTGAGAGGAAGGAGTCATCGTTCCCCGTCTCCATCGGAGCGCTATAGAGTTCACGCTGCAAGCCGAAGCTATCGAAGGCACCGGAGAAGATGAGGCTTTCGAGTGTCTTCTTATTCACTACGCTCATGGGTACACGCTCGAAGAAGTCGAAGACATCGGCGAAGGCACCGTGCTCCTCTCGCTCACGGATAATCATCTCTACTGCGGAGCTACCGACTCCCTTGATGGCATTGAGACCGAAGCGGATATTCCCTTCGTGGTTCACTGCGAATTTGAAGTCCGACTCATTGATATCGGGGGTGAGTACACGTATGCCCATCGTACGGCACTCATCCATCAGCTTGATGATTTCGGTGATGTTGTTGAGGTTGCGACTCAGCGCACCTGCCATATACTCGGCGGGATAGTTAGCCTTGAGGTATGCTGTCTGGTAAGCCACCCAGCTGTAGCAGGTAGCGTGGCTCTTGTTGAAGGCGTAGCTGGCGAACTTCGCCCAGTCGGCCCAGATCTTCTCCAGCGTGTCCTCCTTGTAGCCCTTCTTCGTGCCACCAGCGAGGAACTTCACCTTGAGCTCAGCCATCTTGTCGGCGAGCTTCTTACCCATTGCCTTACGCAAGCCATCGGATTCGCCTCGCGTGAAGTCTGCGATTTCACGCGAGAGAAGCATCACCTGCTCCTGATAGACGGTGATCCCGTAGGTGTCTTTGAGGTAACGCTCCATACAGGGTAGGTCGTAGGTGATGGCTTACGGCCGTGCTTACGATCGATGAAGTCGGGGATGTAGTCCATAGGCCCTGGACGGTAGAGGGCGTTCATCGCTATGAGGTCCTCGAAGGTCGAAGGCTTGAGTTCGCGCAGGTATTTCTGCATCCCAGCAGATTCGAACTGGAATGTCCCCACGGTCCTCCCCTCGGTATATAGCTCGTAGGTCTTCGCATCATCGATGGGAATCTTATCGATGTCGAGGTCTATGCCACGGCTCTTCTTGATGTTGAGCAGGGCTTCCTTGATGACGGAGAGGGTCTTGAGACCGAGGAAGTCCATCTTGATGAGCCCCGTGGACTCGATGACGGAGCCTTCGTACTGTGTGACGAGCATATTCTCGCCCGTGGCCTTGTCCTCGGCGGTGCTGAGAGGGACGACGTCACTGATATCCATCTTCCCGATGATGATACCGCAGGCGTGTACCCCTGTGCTGCGGATGTTCCCCTCGAGCATCTGAGCATACTTCAGCGTATCGTGCAGGAGTGGATCGGGGCTAAGGGAAGCCTGCTTGAGCTCGGGGACGTGCTCGAGCGAAGCTCCGATGGTGACATTCTTGACGTTGGGGATTTTGTCGGGGATGAGCTTGGTGAGGCGGTCACTCTCCGAGAGAGGGAGGCGCTGCACGCGAGCTACGTCCTTGATGGCACTCTTGGCAGCCATCGTGCCATAGGTGACGATGTGCGCTACACGCTCGTAGCCGTACTTTTCCGTGACCCAATGCAGGACATCCGCGCGACCATCATCGTCAAAGTCCACGTCAATATCAGGCATCGAGATACGGTCTGGATTGAGGAAACGCTCGAAGAGGAGGTCGTAGCGAATAGGGGTCAATGTCCGTGATGCCCAAGCAATAGGCTACGGCCGATCCTGCAGCTGATCCGCGCCCTGGGCCTACGAAGACGCCCATATTGCGTGCCGCAGCGATGAAGTCCTGCACGATGAGGAAGTAGCCAGGGAAGCCCATCCCTGAGATAACACCTAACTCAAAGTCAATGCGCTCTCGCACTTCTTCGGTGAGTCCTTCCTCTCCGTACTTACGCCGTGCACCTTCGTAG
>CAKMOP010000200.1 GCA_927910985.1 uncultured Porphyromonas sp.
GGTACTCTTTCTTTAGAAGTCAAGAATACTCCAAAGGTAGTGGTGAGTTTATTGCTCCTGGCTCAGATATTATCGGAGAGACAGCATCTCTGGTTCGGTCACTTGAGGACACGATAGATGTGGGAACTCTGCTATATCGAGGTCGTCCAGAAGATGGAAATGGGCCATATAGTTTTTTTGGAGAACTGACTGCTCCTCCAGTAGAAGCAGCAAAGGAAAACAGGATGAGTCCTTATGGTATTTCTATGTTCTATGGATCATACGACAAGGAGACCCCTATTAAGGAGATAAAGAATTACCTCAAGAACAAGGATACAAGAATATACCTAGGAGAGTTTGAAGTCACGAAAACCCTAAAGGTGATCAACCTATGCAATACCCCACAGCCTGATTTCTGGATGGGGAAAGAAGGAGATTGGCAAATCTTCGCTTTCCTCCGTGCTTTCCATAAGGAGATTTCGAAACCCGTCGGCACGAATGACCCTAAATTAGAGTATATCCCATCTCAAGTATTCTGTGAGTATCTTAGGCATATTCAAAAAGCAAAGGATGGCTCGTCCTACGATGGCATAGTTTACTCGAGTGCTATGACCAACGAAAAGAACGTTGTGTTATTCTATGATAATAAGGGAAGTGTAGATGTTCTCAAGCTGAAGAGTGCAAGTATAGTCGACCCTGAAAACCATAATTGATATGCGCTCTAATATGCAAATTCACTATCTTTGCAGTACAGACCTTACGGGGATGACCTGGCTTTGACAGCGCGATGAAGTGGTTTGTAAGCATGTAGTGCAAGGCTTGTGAGCACTCTAATCTCATAGAGCGACAATTCAACTGGCGAAAACAATTACGCTCTCGCTGCGTAACCGAATAGAGTAGGTTTGACGCTTCATCACGACGACAGACTGTTGTGACGAGACATCACTCAGGTAGCCGTTCTCACCGAGGCGACTTGATCATAGTGGTGCCGGAAAATCGGAGACTGGCCCAATGCTTGCCCTTGGCTTGGGAGTGTATTTAGAGGGATAAGGCACTGCCTATGGTAGCCTCAGTCGCGGGTGGTGCACGAAAACTCAAAGTGAGGATAAACATGTAGAAAGCAGATTGGTTCCGTGTTTGGACCGGGGTTCGACCCCCCGCATCTCCACACCTAAGGCTCTTATCAGGCGACGACAGAGGCTCGAGTCTCTGCGTCGCCTGATTTGTTTTCTCCACTACCTTTGTCTCAGATACATTACATATATATACTACACCTTCCGACCAAGCTCCGCTTTGTATGAATCGTTTCCTCCTTCGCACGCTTTGTCGTTGCGCCCTTCTCCTACTAACCACAATGATAGCTCAGACAGTAGCCCTTGCTCTTCCCTCCGATACGCTGACCCTTAGCCGTGGCTGGACCTTCGGCGAACACGGTCGTGGGGAGACCTATCCGGCCACTGTCCCTGGGGTCGTACAGCAAGACCTCATTCGTTTAGGGAAGCTCCCCGACCCGTATTACCGCCTCGCCGAAGACTCCATCCAGTGGGTAGGGGAGCGGGATTGGGACTATATCTGCACCTTCTCCCTCAGCCCTGAGCAACTCCAGCATCCGTCTATTCACCTCCTCTTCGAGGGGCTGGATACCTACGCTTCGATCTATCTCAATGGGTATAAGCTCCTCGAGGCGGAGAATATGTTCGTAGCGCACGAAGTCGATATCCGTCCCTATGCGCAGGCCTCTAACCGCTTAGAGGTGCGCTTCCGCTCGCCCCTCAAGGCTGCCCTGCCTCTCTACGAAGCTGCAGGCGTTAACTACCCTGCGGACAACGACCACGCTGAGAAGCACCTCTCGGTCTTCACGCGCAAGGCACCCTGTCACTACGGCTGGGACTGGGGCGAGCGTATGATTACCATCGGTATCTGGCGTCCTGTGCATGTGCTTCTGCGTGGGGCAACCTTCTTTGCGGAGCGTCCTGTGGTGAGCTATCACCCCGAGCGAAGCCTACCCATCGAGGTGCGCCTCCCTGCTGATGCCGTACGTGGCACCGAAGCCACCCACTTGCGCTACCATCTTTATGACGCTACAGGCCGCTTGGTCTTCGAGCGCACGGCACCGCTTGCTGACTTCATCACCCCTACCGAGCGAGGAGGCTTGCACGCCTTGGCCAACCCCCAGCTCTGGTGGCCGAAGGGCTTAGGTAAGCCCTACCGCTATCGGGCTTGCTTCGAGCTCCTTGAGGGGGAGCGTGGGCGTGTCTTAGATGAGACGCAGTGTGCCGTCGGGCTGCGCACCATCGAGCTGGTACGTGAGCCGGACAAGGACGGGCGGAGCTTCTTCTTCCGAGTCAATGGTCAGCCGCTCTTCGCTAAGGGGGCGAACTACATCCCAGGGACGCTCCTCCTGCCGTCGCGCACCGAGGCCGACCGCAAGCAGCTCTTCGATGATGTCTCCAGTGCGCACTTCAATATGCTCCGTGTGTGGGGTGGGGGGACGTACGAGGAAGATGCCTTCTATGACGAAGCCGATGCGCGCGGTATCCTCATCTGGCAGGACTTTATGTTCGCCTGCACCGCCTACCCTGGGGATAGTGCCTTCCTGAAGAATGTGCAGAGCGAACTGGTGTACAACATCCGCCGTCTGCGACAGCATCCCTCGCTGGCGACGTGGTGCGGCAACAATGAGATACGCGAAGGACTCAAGTATTGGGGCTGGGCAAAGCGCTATCCCAAGGAGGTGTACGAACGCTTCTGGCGCGACTACGAAGCCCTCTTCGCAGGCCTCATCCCGAAGACCCTGCGTCAGGAGGACCCTTTGCGCCCCTATATCGAAAGCAGTCCCGACACGGTGAACTGGGGACGACCCAAGGAGTTGGGCCTCGGTGAAAGCCACTACTGGGGCGTATGGTATGGGCGTGAACCCTTCGAAATCCTGCGTGAGCGCATGCCTCGCTTCATGAGTGAGTTTGGGGTGCAGTCCTTCCCGATGCTCCCGAGTATCAGCCGCTTTGCTCGCCCCGAGACCGACTACGCGCTGGAGAGTGAGGTGATGAAGGCGCATCAGAAGAGCAGCATCGGCAACGATGTCATCCTCCACTACATCCGTCAGGACTATCCCGAGCCACGGGACTTCGCCGACTTCGTCTACCTCTCTCAGGTGATGCAGGGGCGTGGAATCGCCCTCGGCATACGTGCCCAGCGTGCTGCTGCCCCCTACTGTATGGGGAGCCTCTATTGGCAACTCAATGATGCTTGGCCCGCTGTCTCGTGGTCGAGTATCGACTACTACGGCGAGTGGAAGGGCTTGCACTACGAGGCGAAGCGTGCCTTTGCCCCCATCATCCTTGTGCCAGATACGGCACATAGTCAGCTCGCTATTGCCTACGACCCCCAGCCACGCAAGCGGACGGTGCGCCTGACCGCTGAGGTGCGTGACTTCTCGGGTCGTCTGCTGCGCCGCCACAGCTTTGCCCCCAAGACACTGCCAGCGCACGAGGTGGGGCGTGTAGAGGTGGCTCTTTCCCTCTCAAGGCTCTTCGTGAGTGAGGCTGAGCGGACGGGTGCCTATGTGCACTATGAGCTGCGTGATGCACGGACGAAGGTTCTTCTGACGGAGCTCACTGACTACGCCGCTCGTACCAAGGAGCTGCGTCTCCCGCAGCTCAAGGCAGGGGACTACACGATTCAGGTGAGCGAGCGTACAGGTACGCTCTTCATCGATATCGAGAGCAAGACGCTCCTGAAGGATGCTTACATCGACCTTGGAGAGACGGGCTGGCAGTTGTCGGATAACTTCCTCGACATCCTCCCAGGTCGTCGCTACCGCCTGCGTGCTACGCGCCGTCAGAACGCCCCTGCCCGCATGACCAAGGCGCTCCCCACCGTCACCCTCCGCTCCATAACCACCGAGAAGTAGCCCTCTGTCCTCGCTCCCCCGCTCTGTCTATCGTAGGCGGAGCTGATAGAGAGGATCTTTTCCTGCGCCACCTCCCCCCCCTCCTTACCTCTCCGCTCTCTTTAGAGTGAGGTGTGAGGAGGCCGGGAGCGTGGCCTTTATTTATCGATTGTATCGGCCTTTTTATTTAATTTTGTGGGCATACCTGACGGGAAGATTCCCTGTCTTAGGTGTGTATGCTGGAGGTTCTACCCTCGCTCTGTATTCTGCTGCGAGGGCAGATTAAAAGGGAAGCTGGTGCAAAACCAGCGCTATCCCCGTAGCCGTGAGGTCATCATGGTGCTACTATGAGCCACTGCCCTATACTGGGGTGGGAAGGCGTAGTACTTCGGACTGAGCCGGAAGACCTGCCTCCAGCCTTTAAGCTTAATAAAGCGTAGGCGACCAGCGATTGTCTGTGTTTTTGCCTACTCTACGGACTCTCGGGTAGAAGAGCTGGAGCTTGGTACATAATAATACCATTAGGGTAATGGGGCTTCTCACGAAGTGACCTGACAGCGCTTACCCTTCCTCTATGCCTCTACTCGCATATTGATGTGATTTGTCTTGCGATAGCGTTTGGCATAGTATGAAACTCAGTACATCCATCTTTATAGGGATACTTTCCCTCTTTGTTAGCCTTACCTCCTGTGGCCGAGGTCAGCAGCACACGCAGTCGGTTGATACGATCTTGGAGCGTGATTCCATAGATTTCAATTTTCCTGTCACTGTGGAGTATGCGCACGGATTCACCGTAGCCAATCACCCAGGATATAAGGAGCTCGTCATGTATAAGCCCGGTACACGTGATACCGTCGCCGACTATATTTTGTATCCTCGCAGTAGTGAGCAGCCCAGAGTGGCACATCCCCAAGCTGTATATATTCCTGTCCCTGCGCGCAACCTTGCGACCAGTTCCTCGCCCCATGTAGGAGCTGTCGCTGTCTTGGGCCTGCAGCATGTGCTTGTTGCCGTGTCTGATCCAGAGAAGGTCAATGACAGCCTGACGCGTCGCCGTATCCAAGAGGGTAAGGTGCAGCGTATAGGACGTGGCATGAGCAAGGATATAGAGCGCATCATCGCCCTCAATCCAGATATCTATCTACAAGACTTGTATAGTGGTACGGAGAAGGATACGGATCTGGTGGCATCAGGGATCAATATTGTCTACTTCAATAACTGGAAGGAGCAGGATATGCTTGGGCGAGCTGAATGGCTTAAGGTCATAGGCTTGCTCTATGGACGCAATGCTGTAGCTGACTCCGCCTTCCGTCAAATGGCTGCTAATTATCAGCTAGCAGCCAAGCAGGCTAAGGGAACTTCTCAAATTGTACCTGTCATGTATGGGTTGGACTATAAGGGCGTCTGGTACGTGCCAGGCGAATACTCATACATTGTCAAAGCATTCTCTGATGCAGCCATTAGCTGTGACTTCATCCCAGGGCAAATAGATAGCCGTCCCAGTAGCTTCGAATATGTCTTTCGGCGCAATCAGCATAAGAAGATATGGCTTTGCTTGATGACGGGTAAGCTGGAGAAGCTCTCGGACTTCCTTGCGCTCAACGAACGCTACATTCATTTTGATGCTGCGCGTGAGGGGGAAGTGTGGGTAGACCGCAAGATGCTCAATCAAGAGGGCGGTAATGACTTCTGGGAGAGCGGCCCCTATCATCCTGATTTAGTCCTCAAGGACTTCATCAAGATAGCTCACCCCGAGCTTCTCCCGGGCTATGAGACTCGCTACTGGATGCGTCTTAGGTAGCCACATACAATGCACTTCATCATTCCGGCCTTTAACCCGTCTCCATCCACGATACTTCGCAAATAATGTCCTCTCAGCCCTATCGCATCCTCTATATCCTGGATGCACAATACTGCTGTTGCCCCCTCGGAAGATGATCCCCGACTTCAGGTCGACAGACTTGCTATCTCCCGCCTCAATGAGGGAGATACCAGAGCCTGGGCACTGACGGAGCAGGCACACTTCATCCTCGTGCTGACGCATGGATCGGTCTCTTGCTTTAGAGGGCTGCAGCGACTTATCTCAGGACTGAGGATGGAGCAGACACTCTTCGTACATAATAATATGGAGGATGAGTGTACAGCCTTGATGCCGCAGCTACGCCTGAGTGCTGCTGACTACCTCACGATACAGCGCTATGTCAAGTGCTACGACAAGACTAATGCAACCCAACTGCATCGCTTCCTTGCCGCACGATTTGGCGGATTCAATTGGGATTATGCCCCGGCGCGATATCCTCGCTGGCATGGGCTCTATGGTTATAGTGAAGAGGAGGAGCCTCAGCGCTTAGCAGAGGTCATAGAGGCTCGGAGGACAGGGCGGATTATCATCGGACTGATTATACCTTTCTACCTCTATCGATCCGATAATCTCCGTCATGTGGATGCTTTGCTCGCAGTACTCCAGCGCCAGGGAGTGGAGTCGCATGCTCTGTTTTCCACGGGAGCGGAAGACGCTGTGACGGGGGAGCAGGGTATTAGCTATGCGCTTGATCGTTACTTCCGTAGCGAAGGAGAGGTCTTACCTCACTGCATCATCAATCTGATGCCCTATGCTTTGGTATCTTCGAGCGTAGTGGTGCGATTTATACTCAGCCGGAAGATGCCTCTACAGGTATCCTCCGTCAGCTGGCGCTTCCCGTCCTGCAGACTTATGCAACGAACTATAGTGCAGAGGAGTACCATAGTCGTGTAGATGGACTGGATACCATTGGCCTGATCTCCAGTGTTTGCTATCCCGAACTTGATGGACAGGTAGATGCCTACCCATTGCCACACGCGAGCTGAACGAAGAGGGACTGCCATACTTTGCTCCGCTCGATGACGAACTCCAATGGGTCGCCAGGCTGTCTGTACGCTGGGCGCAACTACAACGCAAGCCTCAAGAGGAGAAGCGCATTGCGATTATCTTCCACAATATGCCTCCGCGCAACGATAGTATAGGTTGTGCTGCGGGCTTGGATAGTCCAGCCTCGGTCTACCACCTCATCAATAGGCTACGCAAAGAGGGCATAGACCTACCGCACCATTATGCTGATGGAGATGATATCATTAGGCAGATTATCCGTGCGGTGACGAATGATCACTCTTGGCTGGATCCTCGAGAGGTGATAAGACGTGCTGTGGATCGTATTCCCTCGAAACTTTATGAAGGATGGTTCGATGCACTCACTCCAGAGGTACAGCAGCGCTTGGTCGCCTCTTGGGGAGAAGCCCCAGGGACGTTTCATGTCGTGGAGGGGGAGATGCCTGTGCCTGGGATGATCAATGGGAACGTCTTCATCGGCTTGCAACCACCTCGAGGCTATGAGGAGCATGCTGAAGCCATCTACCACAGTACGGATATAGTCTGTCCCCATTACTACATAGCTTTCTATCGCTGGATACGCTATGTCTTCCAGGCTGATCTCTTCATCCATGTCGGTACGCACGGGTCGCTGGAGTGGCTACCAGGTAAGGAAAAGGCCCTCTCTTGCTCCTGCTTTCCCCAGCTCAATACGCTGGATATGCCCCACCTATATATCTACCATACGGCAGTCATAGGCGAAGCTATTCAGGCGAAGCGTCGCTCGGCAGCCGTCTTGCTCCATCATATGGAGCCGGCAATGCGCGAAGGGGGAACTTATGGCCCCTTGGCAGAATTTGATGTACGACTCAATAGCTACATCAGTGGAGCTGTCGCCGAGAGTCAACGTCCTATACTACGTGAAGCCCTCCTTGAAGAAGCATGCTCCTTAGAGCTGCATCAAGACCTTGGCTATTCACGAGAAGGCGATGTCGAAGAGAATTTCTTCATTGAGCTTCATAACTGGCTCGCGGATCTCAAAGCCTCTATGGTGCGTGATGGCTTGCACATCTTCGGTCAGCCCCCTATGGAGGAGCGGATGGAGGCGAGCATACGTATGCTGCTCCGCTTGCCGCACGGATCGGTGACGACCTTGTTGGATGGTCTGGCTCGATACTATGGCTATACAGAGGAGTCTTTATTAACGGAGCTCGATGCTAAGATAAGCCCAACGCATACGGCATCGATGATGATCGATGAACTGACGGAACGAGGGCAACAGCTTATTGAAGCTATGCTTGCGGATGGCTTTATAGCACAGCCTGCAGGCGAGCTGTTACAGACGATACTTGGTGATTGTCTCGGAGAGGAGAAGTCTTTGCGAGGCGTCTTACAGCTTGCGATAGATGAGGTCTATCCACGTCTCTGTCGCATCACCGAGGAGTTGGATCACTGTGCCCTCGGCGTGCGTGGGGGCTTTGTCCCGCCTTCTAAGGGAGGTAGTCCGAGCAGAGGTCAGTTGGAGATTCTCCCCACAGGGCGCAATATGTATGCGATCGATCCCAGTGAGATCCCCTCACATACGGCCTATCAGATAGGTGTACGGCTTGGTCAGCAGCTCTTGGAGAAGCATCTTAATACCTCTGGAAGTCTACCTGAAAGCACTGCTTTTGTTCTCTATTCAGGTGACCAAATGCGTACCCATGGCGAAGATATTGGTGAGATACTTTGGTTGATGGGGCTGCGTCCTCAGTGGCTCAGTGAGCACTCCGATAAGGTCATCGGTCTGGAGGTTATCCCCTTGTCAGAGCTCGGACGTCCTCGTCTGGATGTCGTGTCGCGTATCTCAGGGCTCCTTCGTGATACTTTCCCGACACTGATCACGCTACTTGACGAGGCGGTTCAGCTTGTGCTCTCCCTTGATGAGCCTATAGAATCGAACTGGGTGAAAAAGCACTATGAGGAGGAAGTGGCAGAGCTTCGAGCTGCAGGGATAGATCCAGAGACAGCACGCCAAGAAGCTAAGCTCCGAGTCTTCGGTTGTCCTCCAGGTACCTATGGTGGGGGGGTAGCTGTTTTGGTAGAGACTAAGCAATGGCAGAGTAGTGATGATCTTGGTGAGACGGCTATTACCTGGGGGTGTCATGCTTATAGCCAAGAGCTACACGGCCGTGTATCTCGAGGGGCTTTTGAGCGTAAGCTTGCTCGGGTCGAGGCGACGGTCAAGAATCAGAATATCATTGGCTTTGATCTCTATGATATTGATGACGAATACATCTATCACGGAGGAATCATCGCTGCCGTAAAGAAGCTACGAGGTCAGGCTCCTATGTCTTATTATGGTAACACTTCTGATCCTCGGCATAGTGTCGTGCGTACGCTTTCAGAAGAGTCGGCACGGGTGCTACGCTCACGCCTTCTTAATCCCCTGTGGATCGAGGGGCTTAAGCGCCATGGATATCGTGGAGCCTATGATGTGGCGTACAATATGGATAATGTCTTTGGGTGGGATGCTACTGCGGATAGTGTCTTGGATTGGAACTACGAAGCCCTTGCCTCGCATTTCATAGGAGATCCCGCTAATCGAGAGTGGCTTGAGTCCGTCAATCCGTGGGCGCTCTATGAGATAGCTCAGCGACTCTTGGAGGCTGCCCAGAGAGGTATGTGGCAAGCTAAGCCCGAGACAATAGAGATGATTACCGAGATATACCTCTCCAGTGAAGGGGTGCTTGAAGAAGGTGCTTCGGGATAATTTATCGGATGCCTCCTTTTTAGGCTGTACCTCTCGACAGCATTCCAGTCCGTGACTCATTAGCTTTTACTCGTCCCCGAAATATCTTTCTTATTATGTCTTCCTGCACAGCTTCTGTGGACTCGATCACTCATCCTTATTATTTCCCCTTCTCTGCTATCGTGGGGCAGGAGAAGATGAAGCGAGCGCTACTGCTCAATCTCATAGATCCTACGCTCGGAGGGGTGCTTATCCTCGGAGAAAAAGGTACAGCAAAGTCGACTATTGTACGAGCTTTGAGTCAACTCCTCGAGGGACTCTCCGTTATAGAGCTACCTATAGCTACGACGGAGGATAAGCTCGTTGGCTCGATCGATGTGGAGCATGCTTTGTCTACGGGAGAGCTGCGCTTCTCTCCCGGTATCTTGGCTCGTGCTCATAAGCAGATTCTCTATGTCGATGAGGTGAATCTCCTCGAGGACTACTTGGTCGATATCCTCTTGGATGTCGCAGCTATGGGCGTCAATCATATAGAGCGTGAGGGGATCTCCCATAGTCATCCCGCACGCTTCACGCTCATCGGGACGATGAATCCCGAAGAGGGTAGTCTGCGGCCTCAGCTTCTTGATCGCTTTGCCTTGTCCGTAGAAGTGTGCGGGGAGCGAAATGTATCTGCCCGCTGTGAGGTGCTCCAGCGACGACTCGACTACGAGCGAGATCCTCAGAGCTTCTGTGCTCGCTATCGGGAGGAAGACGAAGCCCTCGCTGGACGGGTGCGCCAAGCTCGCTCGCTTCTGCCCCAGCTGCGCTACACTGAGCCTCTGCTGGAGCTTATTGCTCGTCTGGGTATCGAGCTGGAGGTTGATGGACATCGCTCGGATATTATGTTGCTCAAGGCGGCCTTAGCTACCGCAGCTCTCGAAGGAGCTACGGAGCTCAGCGTTGAGCACGTCTATACAGCAGCAGAACTGGTGCTTCCTCACCGACTGAGGCGTTTGCCTTTTGAAGAGCGTTACTTCGCTGCCGAGGATATTCGTCAGCTGTGTGAGCGCTTGTTCGAAGAGTGTGTAGCTAAGCTGCAATAGGCGATAGGTAATGAGGATGCATAGCTTCTCTCAGTGGATAGGTGTGGAGGTAGCACGCCAGGCGCTTATCATTACTCTGATCCGCAGGCAAGGAGCAAGTCTTCTCCTGAGCGGAGGCAGTGGTACGGGTAAGTCGATGCTACTCTCTTGCGTCGCCTCGATGTATCCCGAGGACGTAAGCTACCTACCACTACACCTGAGCCCAGAGATGCTCTATTCGGGGTATACACTGGATGCAAAAGGGGAAGTGTGCTTGTCTTCTGGCTTCCTTGCTCGGCTTGAGGGGCGTATCTTACTGGTGGAGCAGCTTCCCCTCCACAGTCGTGAGCTACTTGGTCAGCTGATGGCGTATCAAGAGCAATTGCCTGAAGAGAAACGCTGCACGCTCATAGCGACCACTAATCCCGAGGAGGGAGCTGTCGCTTCAGCTCTGTTGGATAAGTTTGATCTCTTCGTGGAGCTCCACCCTACGATGGATATAGCTCTGCGTAAACGTATCCTCAGTGAAGCCCTCCGCATTCCTAAATCAGATGAGGATATGACTTTTCTTAGCCTGATGGAGGCAGCACGCCAGCGCTTTGAAGGAATGCAGATGGGGAAGGAACTGCAGAAGTATGTCGTTCAACTCTGTGTTGATCCTCTGACTTTAGGGCATAGAGGTGAGTTGGCTTTGGCTCATAGCGCTCTGGCATGGGCTGCTTGGCAGGGAAAGCGACAGGCAGAGCGGGGCGATGTCGATGCTGTCCGTCAGTTAGCTTTGGCTCATCGCTGGCTGGAGACGCACCCTGAGTACCCTGCAGAGCTGCCCGAAGATGGAGCACAAGCGCAGGGATCCCTCTACTAATCGTCAGGAGGAAGGGGAGTCGGATGGCGAGAAAGACGCAGAGATGACGAGTGGAGAGGTTAACCCTGTGACTTCTGCCGAAGAGACAAACAACTCCCAGGACGCCTCGCACGCAGAGGACGGGCAGCAAGATGTTCCGATGATCCCTCCGCTTCAGTCGCCGCCGAAGGAAAATCCCCATACTTCGAGCAGAGCAAGCTTACAGCAGGCCAAGGAGGCTTATCTACTGCATCACCCCTTGGATATACGGGAGCGTAGGCTGAAGGAATCTCTGGGGTCGGGGCGTCGTCTTTATAGTGACCAGCCGAGTCAGCGAGGTCGCTTAGGGCGTGTGCGCCCATACAGTACTCGGAGCTCCCAGCTCTCCCTCCCTGCTACGATACGTGCAGCTATTCCCTACCAATATCTACGTCAGCGCTATCTCAAGGCGTCTTCTACGAAGCTTTGCATCCATCCAGAAGACTACCGTAGTAGGCTGCATCATCACCGTGGCGGGTATCATATCCTCTTCGTCCTGGATGTCTCGGGATCTATGGGCGTGCGTGAGCGGATGAGTCTCGTCAAGGGAACTATCATCGAGCTACTAAAGGAAGCTTATGCCAAGCGTGATAAGGTCGGGCTCATTACGTTCGCTCAAGATGAAGCGGAGCTGCGTCTGCCGTTCACGCATAGTGCTGAGCGGGCTGCGCACTTGATGCAAGATATTCGTACGGGAGGACGTACACCACTATGGCTCGCCATAGAGCGTGCTGGCGAATATCTGGATGCTGAGCGACGCCGTGTGGCGGAATGCCTTCCTGTGGTGCTTCTCCTGACTGACGGGAGAGCAACCTCGGCACAGCGTAGCGAGAATCATGCGACGCGTATAGTCGAGGCGGCCAAGATGCTGCAGCGTCGCTGTCACCGCTGCCTCGTCATAGACACTGAGTGTGGCTTCATTAGGCTCCAGCAAGCGCGCCATCTCGCTGAGTCGCTCCATGCAGAATACTATCATTTGGATGAGTTGGCTCAGTTACGTAGCCTCCTTCATCCCCGCTAAATCCTATTGACAATGGCTCAATCAACTTCTCATTCCTTGAGTGTAGGCTCCGAAGAGTTGCTTTTTCATACACCGATGGGTGACGCTGTGTACTTTGCACGAGAGGCTATGATTATCTCTTTTGCTGGGCGACGTGGTGTCGTGAGTAGCTCTAATCTTAATGGAGGGTATCGCAATGACCTGCGCTCTGTGTTTAATCACAGTGTTGGGCGTGACCCTAATATTTTGCAGAAGCGCTGCCCTGGACTCAAGGGTGCGAATATCATAGAGCACTATGCGGTCATCGCCTCAGAGCTGGGCTTAGATCCAGAGCATACGACGGGGATGGGTACAGCTGCTCTGATCGAGAATCACGCTCGAGCTGAGCGCACCTATCACGGCGTGACCGTGCAGGCCATAGCTACTGCCGGTATCGATGTCAATGGAGGTCGTGCCGGGGACAAGGCCAGTTATGATGAGTTTGAGCAGCGAAGCCTATTGCCTCCTCCTGGTACAATCAATGTATTCCTATTTATTGATGCGTATCTTGATCCAGGGGCACTTACCCGTGCGCTCATTACGGCTACCGAAGCTAAGACTGTTGCCCTGCAGGAACTGATGGCTCCGAGTCGCTATTCGGAAGGACTGGCGACGGGATCGGGAACAGATAGCCTCATCGCAGTCTGCAATGAAGAATCTCCCGTTGTCCTCTACGGGGCGGGAAAGCATGTCCTTCTTGGTGAGATGATCGGTCAGTCTGTCAAGGAGGCTGTGACGAAAGCTCTGGATCGACAGTCCGGGATGAATGCTCAGCGGCAAAGCTCGTTCCTCCAGCAAGGAATACGCTACAGGCTGGGGATTGAGGATCTTCTTGCTCTTTATCAAGCACGTTATCTGGCGAGTGCTCAGGACGAAGCGACTCTTCGGGCGGCACTCCATCGACTTGCCTCCGATAGCTACCTCTGCGCTGCCGTTGCTTCGATTCTCCATCTTGTGGATCAGTGGCGATGGGGGCTTATCAGCTGGGCGAGTCTTATGGACTTGTCACAGCTTACCTTCTCCTATGTCTCCCAGCGCTACCGACTGGATCCCTGTGAGCTCTCGATAGAGCAAGGCCAAATTCCTTGCTATGAACTCATCTTAGGCGAGCTGCGCAGCCTCCTGATTCTACTCCTCTATAGAGAAGTAGGCTCTTAACTATAATCAACTTAGTATATATATTCACCTCTTAACTAAAAACACTTATGAAGAAAACATTGCTTCTTCTTGCGGCGATAGCTCCAGCGACGGCTGTAGCTCAGATCGCAAGTCCAGACAGCATCTCCACGCATGAGCTGGACAAGGTACTTGTCTACTCTACGCGAACAGCAGTGCCACTCAAGCGCGTGCCAGGGAAGATCGAAGTCATCCGCCCCGAAGCTATTGCGACGTCTGGCCTCAAGGATCTGACAGATCTGCTCAAGAATAAGAGTTCGGTCGACGTCATCCAGTACCCCGGCTTCCTCTCCAATGTCGGTATACGAGGATTCATCCCCGACTTCTCTCGCTCGAGATATGTAGCCGTGCTCATCAATGGGATCCCCTCGGGTACGTCCAACTTATCGACCCTCTCCCTGAATGGGGTAGAGCAAGTCGAGGTACTGAAGGGCCCCTTCTCCTCGATCTATGGCACGAATGCTATGGGTGGCGTTATCAATGTCATCACTAAGCGACATAATGGTCCTCTTACAGGGACTTTCACGACCTCGGGGGGATCGTTCGGCACGGGCTATGGTATGGTGAGCTTTGGCGGTGGGATCACGGATCGCCTTTCCTTCGACCTCAGTGCCTCCTATGAGTCTCAAGCTCGTAGTTATACCGTAGGGAAGAATAACTTCCTCAAGACAACTGCTCTGGAGAATGCTATCTTGGATCCCACCAAGAAGGGGGCTGTAATGCCAGGCTCTACTTATGGAGTCGTCAAGGCGAATGCTCGCTTAGGCTATCAGTTTAGCGATGAGTGGTCGCTTCACATCTTCGAAGACCTCTTCCACGGTGATGGGATTCTGAATGGTGGATCCATTTGGGGCGTCTATGGAGCGAGCAAGAAGGATCTCAATCGCTCTATGACCTCCGCTGAGCTGCGTGGTCGTCTGGGAAATAATCTCTTGACCTTCACTCCCTACTATTCGCGTGAGCAGAGTGATAACTACAAGGTGGGGACAGAGCCGGAGTACCGTAATAATTCTTCTGTGAGCACCAGCTGGGGAGCGATCCTACAGGATGAACTTCGCTTTGATGCTCATCGCCTTGTCCTCGGCTTGGATACGCGTAATCAAGATACGGATACTCGTAATTTCAAGGCCGATGGCTCAAGTGCCGTGCCTTATCAGCCTAATGTCTCCACGAGAGGATTGGGGCTCTTCGCTCAAGGTCACATTAGCCTGTTGGCTGATGCCCTCAATATCTCTGCTGGTCTGCGCGCTGACTTTATGAATCTCAGCCTCAAGGATAATGCCGATCTGCGTAGTAAGGCTTCGACGGAGTCCTTTAGTACCCTGAGCCCTAATCTCGGTCTCAAGTATGAGCTCGCTAAGGGCTTGATGGCGCACGCGAGCATTGGTTCTGCTTTCTCTGCTCCCTCTGCCTATGAGAAGGCGGGTGAATATCAGACCGCCTATGGGGTGACGCGTGGCAATGCAGCCCTCAGACCTGAGACTTCGCTGACTTATGATCTGGGACTCAGCTATACGAATCGTGATCTGGGGGTTCAGCTTGATGCGACTTACTTTGATACGCAGCATCGTCAGAAGATCGTGAAGAAAAGTGCTGGCACCCTGGATGCTCTTGATGTGCAGGGACATAAGATCTTAGATAAGAATGGTCAGCCCAAGCAGCTCGCAGTGACGACCTTTGAAAATGCCGATAAGGCACATATGAATGGTCTGGAGCTGGTGGCTTCGTATGACTTCGGGAGCCTTGTAGCTTATCGTTACTCCCTGCGCGCCTATGTCAATGCTACCTTTATGTTCGATAGTCGCTATCTGCCTAAGGGAAGCACAGCTTGGACACAGCTGGAGTCCATCCGTAAGCAGAATGTCACCTTTGGACTCGAGTATAAGGCTCCCTATGGCTTGGAGCTGGGGCTGACAGGTCGTTATCTCGGTAAGCGCTATGAACATAACTGGTTCGGCTATTATCCGAATGTGCGTGTAGGTCTCTCTGAGCTGAATCAAAAAGAGATGCCCGAGTTGGCAGCCGCAGGTCAGCTTTTGCATCCTGCCGCACTCGTCTGGTCTGCTTCTGCACGCTACGATGTCACGAAGCAGCTGCGTGTAGGAGCGAACCTCCACAATATCTTCTCCGAATACTATACGGAGAAGGATGGCTACCATATGCCAGGGCGTTCGATCCAGTTCTCTGCATCCTACCGCTTCTAAGTTCAAGCAGTCCCTCCTTTATCGCAAGGGGCGTCGAAGGCTACTCCGCCTTCGGCGCCCCTTGTGGCTTTGGGCTTTGGTGTAATGTGTTTCCTTCTGTCTTTCCTCCGTTGATCAGAGGCTTGTTATCTCATCTCTTTATATTTTTCCTCGGTGCTACTGATATGAGATGAAAAACTGAGGGAAGAGGTCTACGAAGCACCATTGGAAAGTAAGTATTCCAGCTTTGGAAAAGCAACTTTCCAAAGCTGGACAGAATCCTTTCCTCGGGAGGTAAGTACTTCGACTCTTTTCCTTCCTCTTATTGAACAGGGGTATGGGGCCGTACAGATCAATGACCCAGACTGGGAAAGTAAGCATTGAGTCTGACGGATTCTATTGTAGAATCCTATCTGGATCTCGTGTCTTGTTGGGATATCTCGAGGAGGTGAAGGGTGCTGTGTGTGACTCGAGCTGTGACGAGAAGAGTAGATCAGTGCAACTCTCTTAGGAGAATCTATCGTATTGTATATTCGCAGATTATGTGTATCTTTGTGCACCCGTGGTATATGCCTTCGGTGTGTGCCGCGGCTACTGAAGAGTAGATAAGTTATTCAAACATAAGTAGAAACGAAATGCCAACTATTCAACAATTGGTTAGAAAGGGACGTGAGTCGCTCGTGGAGAAGGGTAAGAGCCCAGCTCTCGACTCCTGCCCCCAACGCCGAGGCGTCTGTGTGCGTGTGTATACGACGACCCCTAAGAAGCCAAACTCTGCGATGCGTAAGGTCGCTCGTGTCCGCCTGACGAATGGTAAGGAAGTCAATGCTTACATCCCAGGTGAAGGTCACAACCTGCAAGAGCACAGCATCGTGCTGGTACGTGGTGGTCGTGTGAAGGACCTCCCAGGGGTACGCTATCACATCGTACGTGGTTCGCTCGATACAGCTGGTGTCAACGGCCGTCTGCAGCGTCGCTCCAAGTATGGTGCTAAGCGTCCTAAGCCCGGTCAGGCAGCTCCAGCTAAGGGTAAGAAGTAATCCTCTTCCCTTAGGCGAAATAAACTAACCCCGAGAGCTCGTGTAGCTCTCACCTGGCGCCTCCGATCTACACAATAATATATATGGTGTAGCGAGCGCCAAGCTAAGAGTCAATAGAACCAAGTTTCTTGAGTTCGTTGGATAGGCTATCAAGGTTGAGTAAATGCTCCAGCGGGAGCGTTGAAGTAAGATCACAGCACAACCAATCGACAGAAACGCAATTTACATTAAGCAATGAGAAAAGCTAAACCCAAAAAGAGACAGGTACTCCCTGATCCCGTATTTGGTGACGTAAAGGTGACGAAGTTCGTTAATCACCTGATGTACGACGGTAAGAAGAGCATCGCTTTCGATATCTTCTACACCGCGCTTGAGATCGTCGGTAAGAAGATCCAGCAGGAAGATAAGTCTGCACTGGAAATCTGGAAGGCCGCACTCGACAACATCACGCCTCAGGTAGAAGTCAAGAGCCGCCGTATCGGTGGTGCTACCTTCCAGGTGCCAACGGAGATCCGCGCCGAGCGTAAGGAATCTGTCTCCATGAAGAACCTCATCCTCTTTGCTCGCAAGCGCGGTGGTAAGACCATGGCAGATAAGCTTGCTGCAGAGATCGTGGATGCATTCAATAGCCAAGGTGCCGCCTTCAAGCGTAAGGAAGATATGCACCGTATGGCTGAAGCCAACCGCGCATTTGCTCATTTCCGATTCTAAGAATAAGCAAAGACAATGGCTGATAACAAACACTTAGAGCTCACGAGAAATATCGGTATCATGGCCCACATCGATGCCGGTAAGACGACTACGTCTGAGCGTATCCTCTTCTACACAGGGCTGACCCACAAGATCGGTGAAGTACACGATGGTGGTGCTACGATGGACTGGATGGAGCAGGAGCAGGAGCGTGGTATCACGATTACCTCCGCTGCTACGACTACCTTCTGGAACTACGACAACACCAAGTACAAGATCAACCTCATTGACACCCCAGGACACGTTGACTTCACGGTCGAAGTAGAGCGTTCGCTCCGTATCCTTGACGGTGCTGTGGCTACCTTCTGTGCTGTCGGTGGTGTACAGCCTCAGAGTGAGACTGTATGGCGTCAGGCGGACAAGTACCGCGTACCTCGCGTGTGCTACGTCAACAAGATGGACCGCTCCGGTGCTAACTTCTTCGAAGTAGTACGTCAGGTCAAGACCATCCTCGGTGCTACCCCTTGCCCCATCCAGATCCCTGTAGGGCAGGAAGAAACCTTCCGCGGTGTCGTCGACCTCGTCACGATGAAGGCTCTTGTATGGGATGATGAGACGATGGGTGCTCACTACGACATCATCGACATCCCCGCCGAACTGCAGGCAGAAGCCGAAGAATGGCGCGACAAGATGCTCGAAACGCTCGCTGACTGCGATGACGTCCTGATGGAAAAGTACTTCGAAGATCCTTCGACGATCACCGAAGATGAGATCCGCGCTGCTATCCGTAAGGGTACGCTCGCTATGCAGATCAGCCCCATGCTCTGCGTTCTTCCTTCAAGAACAAGGGCGTACAGACCCTCCTTGACGCTGGGGTCGCAGCTTACCTCCCAGCCCAAT
>CAKMOP010000201.1 GCA_927910985.1 uncultured Porphyromonas sp.
CCTCCTGCGTGCTCAGGCTCAGGGCAAGTAGTCCATAGTCCCTCGACAAGGCAATGTCAACGATAGACCACATACAGGCCTCCTACCACAGCGAAGTACCCTCTGCAAAGGGACTTCGCGTGGGGATAGCCGTGGCCGAATGGAACAATAACATCACCTCTCCACTCCTCGAGGGAGCCCTCAGCGTCCTCAAAGTACAGCAGGCCGACGAGGTGACCATCTTCCGCGTACCTGGTACCTTCGAGCTGGTCAATGCCTCTGCACGCCTCATCGATATGGGCTTAGATGCCGTCATAGCTATTGGCTGCGTCGTGCGCGGGGATACTCCTCACTTCGACTACATCTGCCAGGGCGTGACCGCTGGACTCAGCGCACTCAACGCTCAGCGCAATAAGGCAGGGCACTTCATCCCCGTCATCTTCGGCGTCCTGACGACCGAAACGATGGAGCAAGCCGAGGAGCGTGCAGGCGGCCTACTGGGCAACAAGGGAGCCGAAGCAGCAGAGACGGCATTGAAGATGTGCCGCCCCGTTTGCACAGTTCAGAAATAGTTTGTACCTTTGCACTGCAAAGACAGGTAAGGGCAGTTACCAGAGTGGCCAAATGGGGCTGACTGTAACTCAGCTGGCTTACGCCTTCGGTGGTTCGAATCCATCACTGCCCACTCCTTTCCGTCATTAGGAATGCGGAAGTAGCTCAGTTGATAGAGCATTAGCCTTCCAAGCTAAGGGTCGCGGGTTTGAGCCCCGTCTTCCGCTCTACAATGACCGAGTACAGCAAACAAGAGGCGCGCTTCTCTCCGAGCGCGCCTCTTCTTTTATCCCACTACAGGATATCTTCGGGCGGACAGCTTGTGTATATGGGAGGAATTTACTTACTTTGCAAGCGCAAACCACTACAGGGTTCCTTGGCCGAGTGGTTAGGCACCGGTCTGCAAAACCGTTTACGGCGGTTCGATTCCGCCAGGAACCTCAAAAGTAAGAGCTCCGTCATCCACCTCAGGATGACGGAGCTCTTGCCATTGAAGCCCTCGACACGGGGCTTCTGGGTCAGGGCTTTTGCTTATCTTTGAGAACAGTTCGTACCCTCCGATGGGTACAGCTTCCCCCACCCATACATTATATAATTATAGATACGCACAGCTTATATGAAGCGACTACTCGCCTGCACCTTCGCGCTATGCACCGCCCTGAGCCTCCCGCTACACGGTCAGCGCACGGAGCTCCGCCTCGAGAAGGGGTGGCGCTTCACCCGCCAAGACCAAGCCTCTTTCTCCTCCCCCGACTACAACGACAGCAAGTGGAGCCGCGTCACCGTGCCCCACGACTGGGCAATCTATGGCCCGTTCAGCTTCGAGAACGATAAGCAGCATTTAGCTATCGCACAGGACGGGCAGAAGGAAGCGATGGAGCACGCTGGGCGCACCGGTGGTCTCCCCTTCGTAGGTACGGGCTGGTACCGCCGCACGCTGGACATCCCCCAAGACCTCGGCGACCGTCGCGTCTTCCTGCGCTTTGATGGCGCGATGAGCCACGCACGCGTCTACGTCAATGGTCAGGAAGTAGGCTATTGGCCCTATGGATACAATACCTTCGCCTTCGACATCACCCCCTACGTACGCTCGGGAGCTACTAACACCTTAGCCGTACGTCTGGAGAACAAGCACGAGAGTAGTCGCTGGTATCCAGGTGCTGGACTCTACCGCAACGTACACCTCACCATCACCTCCCCCACCTACATTCCGCTCTGGGGCACACGTATCCAGACCCCTTCGGTAAGTAGCGAGCACGCATACGTCTCCATAGAGACGAAGGTCGCTGGCCTGAGCCGCCTTGCCGGTCGTCCCCTCAGCATCAAGACGACCATCCTCTCTCCCGAGGGCAAGGTCGTCGCTGAGCGCAGCGAAGAGCTCACGACCAAGGGCACAGCAAGCGATAGCATCTACCGCACGGGCTTCGATATCTCCGCTCCTCTGCTCTGGGACATCAATCAGCCCCACCTGTATAAGTATGCCGTCACCCTATCCGATAGAGGTCAAGTGCTCGACCGAGATACCACGACCTTCGGGATACGCTCCATCGAGCTCAAGGCTGGCGAAGGCTTCTTCCTCAACGGACGCAAGCTAAAGTTCCAAGGTGCTTGTCTGCACCACGACCTCGGCCCGCTGGGAGCTGCCGTCAATGAAGCTGCGATGCGCCGACAGATTCGCTTGATGCAGGATATGGGCGTGAACGCTATCCGCACTTCGCACAACATGCCTGCGCCGGAGTTCGTACGTCTCTGCGATGAGATGGGGATGCCGCTGATGGCAGAGAGCTTCGACTCGTGGGCGCAACCCAAGGTGCCCAACGGCTATAACCTGGACTTCAACGAGTGGCACGAGCGTGACCTCACGAACCTCATCCACCAGTACCGCAACAGCCCCTCGGTCATCATGTGGAGCATCGGCAACGAAGTCCCCGAGCAACCCAGCGCTGATGGGGCGAAGCTCGCCTACCGCTTGCAGGAGATTTGCCACCGCGAAGACCCTACACGCCCCGTCACCAACGGGATGGACAATCCCCTCGGCGTGCTCAAGAGCGGTATGGCTACCGTCCTCGACATCCCAGGCTTCAACTACCGACCCTTCCTCTACGACAGTGCGCACAAGGTCTTACCGCAGGGCTTCCTCCTCGGCTCGGAGACCTGCTCGACAGTCAGTTCGCGTGGCGTGTATAAGTTCCCCGTGGTGCGCAAGAGTATGGCGAAGTACCCCGACCATCAGGCTTCGGGCTACGATGTCGAGCACTGTGGCTGGAGCAACCTCCCCGAAGACGACTTCATCCGTCAGGAAGATCACGACTGGAGCATGGGCGAGTTCATCTGGACGGGTATTGACTACCTTGGCGAGCCCACGCCTTACTACAGCGAATGGCCCAGCCACTCCTCCCTCTTCGGAGCCGTGGACTTAGCCGGTCTGCCTAAGGACCGCTTCTACCTCTACCGCAGTCACTGGAACAAGGACGCCCAGACGCTCCACATCCTTCCCCACTGGACGTGGCCTGGACGTGAAGGGCAGGTAACCCCCATCTTCGTCTACACGAACTACCCCGAAGCTGAGCTCTTCATCAACGGCAAGAGCCAAGGCCGCCAGAAGAAGGACACGAGCATCACCATCGACACTACAGAGAACAAGGAGAGCCAAGAGGCCTTCACCCGCCAGAAGCGCTATCGTCTGATGTGGCTCGACACGAAGTACGAGCCCGGAGAAGTGAAGGTCGTCGCCTACGACAAGTCGGGCAAGGCCGTGGCTGAAGAGGTCGTCCGTACCGCTGGTCGCCCCCATCACCTTGAGCTTGTCGCTGACCGCACGAGCATCACAGCCGACGGCAAGGATATCGCCTTCGTCACGGTACGCGTCGTCGACAAGGACGGCAACCTCATCCCCGATGATGGTCGTCTCCTGCAGTTCAAGGTCACTGGCGCAGCTTCCTTCCGTGCAGCCGCCTCGGGCAATCCTGCCTCGCTCGATGCCTTCCACCAGCCACGTCACCACGCCTTCAGTGGGCAGCTCGTAGCTCTGGTGCAGAGTGGCGAGCAGGCTGGCGAAGCCGTCCTCACAGTCTCCGCCAAGGGACTTCCCTCGGCGAAGATTCGCATCCAGGTCACGAAGTAGCTCGCTCAGTCGTGTCCCTATCCCTCGACTTCATCCATCACATCCGCTCGCTGCAGGAGACCTATCGGGGTACTTCCCCCGATAGGCTGCTGCTCGGCAAAGGGTCGCTCTCTCGGGAGGAACGCACGGCGCTCGCCCTGCAACTGACCGCAGAGCCCACCCTACAAAAGAAGCTCCCCAGCTGGCACACAGCTGGGGTTTTTCTTCCCTCCTCGCTGACCTTAGAGCAGTGCTCCAGCGAAGAAGCGGCACGCTACAAGGCGCGCTTTGCCTCGCCTCACGATAAACTTCTCGACCTTACGGGTGGCTTTGGCGTGGACTTCTGGGCGCTGGCAAGCGTCACTGCCGAAGGGGTCTATGTGGAGCGTCAGGCTGATTTGGTCGCTGCAGCACGCGCTAACCTCCCCCGTCTCCTTCCCTCCGCACGGCTTACCCTCCTGCACGGCGAGTCCCTTACCCTTCTGAGTGAGCTCATCGCCACGCACCGACCCTCCCTCATCTACCTCGACCCCGCACGGCGCGAAGGGGCAGATACGACTCGCCGTGTCTATGCCATCGAGGACTGCGAGCCGAACCTCCACACGCTCCTCCCCGAGCTGACGGCTCTATATCGTCTGGGCGATATCCCCTTGCCTCGCCTCGTGGTGAAGCTCTCTCCGATGCTTGACGTGGTGCACACCCTGCGCTCTGTCGCTGGCGTGCAAGAGCTCCACATCGTCTCGGTACGTGGTGAGGCGAAGGAACTGCTGCTGCTGATTGACCTCAACAAGTGTCAGGATGCACCCTATCCCGAGGGCGTCACCTTCGTGGCTCAAGACCTCCATCCTACGCATCCCACCCCTGCCTTCGCCCTTCCTGAAGCCCTCGCTGAGGAGGAACGTGCTGTCCTTAGCTACACTGCACAGCCACGAGCCTACCTCCTTGAGCCCCACGCTGCGCTGATGAAGACGGGGCTCTTCCGAAGCATCGGAGCGGTCTACCATCTCGAAGGACTCCACCCCAATAGCCATCTCTATACAACCGACACGCTCCCCGAAGCCTCCTTCCCTGGGCGTGTCTTCGCCGTGGATGCGGTCTATCCCTTCGCCTCCTCCCAGCTCAAGACGATCGGCAAAGCTATTGGAGCGGCGCAGATTACCTGCCGCAACTTCCCCCTGCGCCCTGAAGCGCTCCGTGCGAAGCTCCGCATTAAGGACAGAGCAGCGCAGACGCTCTTCGGCACGACGACTGCCGAAGGCGAGCATGTTCTTCTGCTCTGTCGCCGTCTCTAAGCCCCGAAGCTCCAGCTCCCACAAACAACCACGCCACGACTCCGAGGAGAGTCGTGGGGCGTGGTGCTTTATAGTCAGAGGGAGCGACCTCGTTAGAGGCGCTCGATGTCCTTGAAGTAGTTGTACGTACCGACCTTGAGCTCGATGCAAGCAGCCTCGTCACAGACGATGATACCCTTGGGGTGGAGCTGAAGCGCGGTGATCGTCCACATCTGGTTGACGCAGCCTTCGACAGCCTGCTGCAGGGCGCGTGCCTTGCCGTGGCCGTTGACGAGGATCAGGACTTCGCGTGCATCCATCACGGTACCTACGCCGACAGTGAGGGCGGTCTTTGGCACCTTGTTCACGTCGCCATCGAAGAAGCGGCTGTTAGCAATGATGGTGTCGGTGGTGAGGGTCTTCATACGGGTGCGCGAAGCGAGCGAAGAGCCTGGCTCGTTGAAGGCGATGTGTCCATCGGGCCCGATACCTCCGAGGAAGAGGTCAATACCACCAGCCTCGCGGATAGCAGCTTCGTAGGCAGCGCATTCAGCTTCGAGGTCGGAGGCGTTCCCGTTGAGGATGTGGACGTTCTCCTTCTTGATGTCGATGTGGCTGAAGAAGTTCTTCCACATGAAGCTGTGGTAGCTCTCGGGATGGTCCTGAGGGATGCCCACGTATTCGTCCATATTGAAGGTGACGACGTGCTCGAAGGAGACACGGCCAGCCTGATGGGCAGCTACCAGAGCACGGTACATGCCGAGGGGCGACGAGCCCGTAGGGAGACCGAGGACGAAGGGCTTAGCGGCGGTAGGCTGAGCAGCCTGAATCTTCTGGACGACATAGTCTGCTGCCCACTGGGAAATCCCCATGTAGTCGGGCTGGATGATAAGACGCATAAGTTCTGATATTGGGTTAGATGATTATTGATAAGCGATGTGGGTGGGGGAGGCTAAGCCTTGAGCTGCTCAGCCATCTGAGCACCGAGCTCCCAAGCGGCAGCGGTAACCGAAGGGAGGTCGGCCATCTTGAGCTCGACCCCCGTGCCGACAGCTTCCCACTTCATCTCTTCGGCGAAGGGAAGGAGGCGCTTGAGGGCGGCAGGAGCCCAGGTGTAGGAACCAAAGGCAGCGTAGAGACGACCCTTGACGTCACGGATGCGGATGAGGTTCATCAGATGCTCAATGGGGGAGAAGAGCTCGCCGCAGTACGTAGGGCTGCCGATGATGAGCCCACGATAACGGAAGACGTCACGCAGGATGACCGAGGGGTCACTCTTGGAGACGTTGTGGCAGACGATGTGCTTCACCCCAGCGGCAGCGAGGCTCTGCGCCACTACATCGGCCAGCTGCTCGGTATTGCCGTACATAGAGCCGTAGAGGACGACGACACCTTCTTCGGCTTCGTTGTTGGAGAGGCGCGCATAGAGGTCACGTGCTTCGGCGAAGCCTTCGCGTGTCCAGATGACCCCGTGTGCAGGGCAGACGTACTCGATGTCGAGCCCTTGCTTCTCGATGTTGGACAGCGTCTTCTTGACGAAGGCGCCGTACTTACCGATGACGCAGGCGTAGTAGCGCGTCATCTCCTCGAGGTAGGCCTGACGATCGGAGATGCACGTGTCGAGGATGTGTCCGCTCAGCGCACCGAAGGAGCCGAAGGCATCGGCAGAGAAGAGCACTCGGTTGGACTGCTCGTAGGTGAACATCACCTCAGGCCAGTGTACCATCGGTGCCATCAGGAAGGAGAACTCGTGCTTGCCGATGCAGAGGGCATCGCCGCTCTTCACCTCGTGCAGCCCTGTCGTGATGCCATGGAAGCCGCTGAGCATATCGAAGGTCTTCTTGTTCCCTACGATCTGCATCTCGGGGTAGCGCTGGCGCAGCAGCCCGATGGAGCCACCATGGTCAGGCTCCATATGGTTGATGATGAGGTAGTCGACAGGGCGGCCCTGGAGGATCTGGTCGAGCTTATGGAAGAAGATATCCGAGTAGCAGACATCGACCGTATCGATGAGGGTAGTCTTCTCGTCGACGATGAGGTAGGCATTGTACGCCACGCCCGAGGGGATTTCCCAGAGGTTCTCGAAGCGTTCCTTCATGCGGTCGTTGACGCCGACGTAGTAGATGGAGTCCGTGATTTGAGGTACTTGGTACATAGTCCGTAGTGTAGTGATAGATGGTAGATAGGGAAAAGCAGCACGCTCTTCGGGTCGTGGAGACGCGAGGGGCGTGCTGCTATGGGGTTTAGTTACTCTTCGAGGGGAGGGACTCAGGCTGGAGCGGATGGCGATAGGCGTGGATGATGAGGGCGATACCTGCCACGAGGAAGGGGATGCTGAGGAGCTGCCCCATATTCACGCCGTAGTTAGCGACTAAGTCCACTTCCCACGCCTCCTGCACATTCTTGATACTCTCGATGAAGAAGCGGAAGCCGAAGACCCCCGTGAGGAAGTAGCCGAGGATGAGTCCCGAATAACGCCGCGCTGCGTCACGCTTCCAGTAGAGGTACATACACAGGGCGAAGATGACAAGGTAGGCCAAGGCTTCGTAGATCTGTGTCGGGTGGCACGCTGGGATAGCCATACCTCGCTCTGCGTAGCCTGCGAACTCCGAGGCGCGCGGGAAGACAAAGCCCCAGGGGGCATCCGTCGCACGGCCGAAGATCTCGCTATTCATCAAGTTGCCCATTCGGATCAGTGCCGCCGCTAATCCCGTAGGGACAGCCAAGCGGTCAAGTGTCCAGAGGATGGACTTCTTCGTCACACGCCGTGAGTAGAGCCACACTGCGAGGATAATCCCGATGGTACCGCCATGGCTGGCGAGTCCTCCCTCCCACACCTTCAGTATCTCGGCAGGGTGCGCCAGATAGTAGGAGGGATTGTAGAAGAGGACGTGTCCCAGTCGTGCTCCTATGACCGTGCCGAGGACGACATAGATGTAGAGCGAGCTCATCCATTCTTCGGGGAGACGCTCACGCTTCCAAATCCGCTCCTCGATCATAGGCCCTAAGATCAGGAGCCCGAGGGCAAAGAGGAGTCCGTACCAACGGATACCACGACCGAAGATTTCTACGATGACGGGATTGACATCCCACGTGATGGCACTAAGCATAGGAGGGCAACTTAGATGGAGTGAGAGGATGGGGAGGGATTAGCAGAGCTTGCCGATCCAC
>CAKMOP010000202.1 GCA_927910985.1 uncultured Porphyromonas sp.
AATGATCGCTAAGAGGGCCGCTGGTGTAAACCTTGTGACTCCTCTATTGAGTCAAGCATAAGTAAGTCACCTTACTTAAGTCGTTGTGCTAACGTCTTTCTTCCCTCCTCAGCTACCTCGCTCGGGTTAGCTTTCTTTCGAGAGGCGGTTTGTTTCTCGTTTGCGGTTGCAAAGATAGAGCAAATTCTAAATACAAACCAAATCTTTCCTCGAAAAAGTCGAGAGAATGCCTCAGCGAGTTGTATTCATTTCCCCATAAACAAGACACTTACATGGGGTGAAAAAATTTTCACTGTTATGAAGAAGATGAGCCCATTTCCCCATGAATGAAAGGATGTAGAAGGCGGAGAAGACCCCTCCTCCGAAGAAAAAGTCCCCAAAAGCCCTGCCCTTCTCCCGAAAACCTCACGACCTCGCCCCACAATCCTATATTGCTCCGCGATCCGACCAATATAGGTCGCAAGGACGAGCAATATAGGTCGAGGCACGAAGCAATATTGATTTGAGGGCGGAGCAATATTGCTTTGAATGCTTCCTACAAAAGAAACGTCCGCCTCCCCCCAAGGAAAGGGAGAGGCGGACGATGAAAGAAAAGGAGGATAGAAGAAAGAGGGAAGGATCTATCAGAGAGCAGTGCGCTCCAGCTCCTTGAGGTTTTCGAGCTTCTTACGCTGCATGAACTCGTAGATACCTTCGAGATGCTCGGTGACCTTTCCGCCACCGAACTCGTAGACCTTGCTCACCAGACCATCGAGGAAGTCACGGTCGTGCGAGACGAGGATGAGCGTGCCATCGTAGTTGAGGAGCGCCTGCTTGAGCACCTCCTTGGTCTTCATATCGAGGTGGTTCGTTGGTTCGTCGAGGATCAGGAGGTTGTAAGGCTCGAGGAGGAGCTTAAGGAGTGCTAAGCGCGTACGCTCACCACCACTGAGCACCTTGACCTTCTTAGTCGAAGCCTCACCACCGAACATAAATGCTCCGAGGAGGTCTTTGATCTTCGTGCGGATCTCCCCTTCGGCGACATTATCGATCGTCTGGAAGACGGTGCGCGTCTCATCTTCGATGGCGGCTTGATTCTGGGCGAAGTAACCGATCTGCACGTTATGTCCAAGCGTCAGGACACCTTCATGCTCCAGCTCCTTCATGATGCAGCGCACCAGTGTACTCTTCCCTTCCCCCGTTCTTGCCGACGAAGGCAATCTTATCACCACGCTCAATCATTAGATCGACCCCCGAGAAGATGCGCTTCTCGCCAAAGGCCTTGCCGACCCCCTCCATCTGCACGGGATAGTTGCCCGAGCGTGGAGCTGGTGGGAAGCGTAGACGGATAGCCGAAGTATCGATCTCGTCGACCTCAACCAGCTCGAGCTTCTCCAGCATACGCACACGGCTCTGCACCTGATTGGTCTTGGAATACGTTCCCTTGAAACGCTCAATGAAGTCGGTCGTCTCGGCGATGAACTTCTGCTGCTCCTCGTAGGCCTTCATCTGCTGCTCTCGACGCTCGGCACGCAGGCGCTGGTACTCGGTATAGTTCACCTTGTAGTCATAGAGGCGTCCCATCGTGATCTCGAGTGTACGTGTGGTGATGTGGTCGACGAAGGCACGGTCGTGACTGATGACAACGACCGTCTGCCCCGTCTCGATGAGGAAGTCCTCCAGCCACTGGATGGACTCAATGTCCAGGTGGTTCGTCGGCTCGTCAAGAAGCAGGACGTCGGGCTTCTTCAGTAGCAGCTTAGCTAACTCGATACGCATACGCCATCCTCCACTGAACTCGCTCGTCTGACGCGTGAAGTCGCTACGCTTGAAGCCCAAGCCAAGAAGCGTCAATTCTACCGCCTTGTCGTAGTTGATTTCCTCAATCGCATAGTACTTCTCCCCTAAGGTCGAGACCTCCTCGATGAGCGCCATATATTCGGGGCTATCGTAGTCAGTGCGGGTGTTAAGCGCCTCGTTGAGCTCCTCCATACGTGCCGCCATCGCATGGATATGGCTGAAGGCTTGCTCCGCTTCCTCGAAGACCGTGCGGCCATCCTCCGTCAGTAAGTGCTGGGGAAGATAGGCGACCTGCACCCCCGAAGGTACATTGACCTTACCGCGTGTAGCTTCGCGCGTACCGCTGAGGATCTTCAGGAGGGTACTCTTACCAGCACCGTTCTTCCCCATAAGGGCAATACGATCCTTGGGATTGATCACGAAGGAAATATCTGAGAAGAGAGGTGCTCCACCGATCTCGACAGTGAGGGCATCGACTGAAATCATACGCTATTGCTTAGAAGATGGAAGAAAGGGGTAATGAAGGAGTAAAGTAATCCCCCTATGGTAGGTATTAGGAGAGACCTAACATAGGGGGGAAGGGCAGACAGCCTACTGGCCGATCTGCAGAAGAGTGAAACCGGCCTCGACAGGATCCGTGTCAAAGACGTTACGCCCATCAATGAGCAGCGGAGTCTTCACCGAACGGCGAAGGACTTCCCACGCAGGCATACGGAAGGCCTTCCACTCTGTGACGTGGAAGATCGCATCCACATCGAGGGCAGAGTCGTAGACATCGCGTGCATAGCGGACGCTGTCACCGAGATGACGGCGTGCCTCAGGCATAGCGATGGGATCGTAAACGGCAACCTCGCAGCCTGCATCAAGGAGCGAGCGAATAAGGACGAGCGAAGGGGCCTGACGCATATCATCGGTCTCTGGCTTGAAGGCTAAGCCCCAGACAGCTACACGACGGCCCTTCAGGTCTCCGCCAAAGTAGCGGTCAAACTTCTCAAAGAGCACGTGCTTCTGCGCCTCGTTCACCGCTTCGACAGCCTCAAGGACGCGCATCGGACGACCATATTCCTTAGCCGTACGGATGAAGGCTTGGACATCCTTAGGGAAGCACGAGCCACCATAGCCACAACCCGAATAGAGGAACTTACTTCCAATACGGGCATCACTCCCGATCCCTTGGCGAACCATCGAGACGTTCGCACCGACCGCTTCGCAGAGGTTCGCCACCTCGTTCATGAAGCTGATGCGTGTAGCGAGCATCGCATTGGCAGCGTACTTAGTGACTTCTGCCGAGGCGATGTCCATAAAGAGGACACGGAAGTTATTCAGGAGGATGGGCTTGTACAGACGAGTCATCAGTTCGCGTGCACGGTCGCTATCGACCCCGACGACGACGCGATCAGGGCGCATAAAGTCCTCGATGGCATTGCCTTCCTTGAGGAACTCAGGATTAGAAGCCACATCAAAGGGGATGGACACGCCACGCTCGCGTTGTGCGGTCTCGATGGTCTCGCGCACCTTGAGATACGTACCGACTGGTACGGTGCTCTTGGTGACGACCAGACAATAGTCCGTCATCGCTTCGCCGATGGCACGTGCTACGGAGAGGACGTGACGCAGATCCGCCGAGCCGTCTTCATCGGGGGGCGTGCCTACCGCACTGAAGATAATCTCCACGTGAGGCAGAACTTCGGCAATCGAAGTGGAGAAGTGCAGTCGCCCTGCTTCCACTCCACGACGCACGAGCGTATCCAGCCCTGGCTCATAGATGGGTATTTCGCCATCACGCAGACGCTGCACCTTCGCCTCGTCGACATCGACACAGTAGACCTCAACACCGAGGTCAGCAAAGCACGCGGCACTGACCAGCCCGACATAGCCAATCCCTACGATTGCAATGGGCATAATGCTACTCCTTATATTATAATAGGTAAGGGATTACTTCGCAGAAGCAGCTTGACGCAGCTCGCTTGCGATGCGCTCCATCTCTTCGGCAGGAAGCTGGAGCTTCTTCTTCAGGTCAATATCTCCCTCGGTATTGATGGGCACAAGGTGGATGTGTGCGTGGTTGACTTCAAGCCCGAGGACAAGGACAGCGACCTTACGGCACTTCGTCACCGTCTGTATCTGACGAGCGACCTGCTTAGCAAAGACCATCATACGGCCAAGTAGCCCGTCTTCGATGTCGAAGATGTAGTCTACTTCCTGGCGAGGTACGACGAGCGTGTGCCCTGGCTGTACGGGATTGATGTCGAGGAAGGCGTAGAACTCAGCGTCCTCGGCGACTCGATACGAAGGGATCTCCCCCTCGATGATGCGTGTGAAGAGCGTAGCCATAGGGAGCGAGGATATTAAATTGAGATATTGAGGATCTCGAAGTTGAGGAGGCCACCAGGGGTCTGTACTTCGACGACATCACCGACCTTGCGCCCCATCAGACCCTTAGCGATAGGAGTATTGACGGAGATTTTCTTCTCCTTGAGGTTAGCTTCTGAGTCGGATACCAGCGTGTAGGTCAATTCCGCCCCCGTCTTGGTGTTGCGAATAGTGACCTTGCTCAGGATCTGAATGCTGTCAGTAGAGATCTTCGACTCGTCAATGATACGAGCGTTAGCTACCTGAGCCTTGAGCTGAGCGATCTTGCCTTCGAGAAGACCTTGAGCCTCCTTGGCTGCATCGTACTCGGCGTTTTCGGAGAGGTCACCCTTATCGCGCGCCTCAGCGATCTGACGAGAGATCTCGGGACGCTGGACGGATTCGAGTTCGTTGATCTCGGCGATGAGCTTGTCATAGCCGGCTTGTGTCATATAGTTATATGCCATAGTCGTAGTAAAGGAGCGATATGCTCCCAGCTTATTTGGTGCGGTGAAGACCGCAAGTAAAAACAATAGCGAACCCTACTCCAGCCGATCGCTGTCGTAGGGTTCCTTCGCAAAGGTACGATTATTTATCTAAGGCTAAGCACAGGAGCCAAGCACCTTCCTCCTTATTCCCCGTATAGAAAATGCCCGAGACCTCTACTTCAGCGGAAAGATAGGCAAGGGAGTCACAGGTGATTATAAGGAAAGCATAAGGTAGGAGTAACGGAAAAGAGACTTCTATTCATACGACTTCACCGCTACCCTATCCTTCGTCGTTGGGAAGGGTAACCACTGCTGCACCCACATCCCAGGGCGAAGTTCCTCGGGAGGATTGGAGAGGGAGAGACCTAAGAGGCGAATCGGACGATCGGAATAGTCCAGCGCACGCAAGAGAACTAAGCCACGCTGCAGAAGTAACTCAGGCGCAGAGAAGGCTTCGGCAAAGGATGCCGAGCGAGAGAGCACGGAGAAGTCAGCAAACTTCACCCGAAGGGTAAGCGTCCGTCCCGAGAAGTGCCGGCGCTGCAATCGTCCATCCAGCTCCGTGACCAACTCAGCAAGGTGGGCTTCGACAACAAGGGGCTCAGCACTGTTTTCCTCAAACGTACGTTCGCAGCCGAGGCTCTTGCGCACCCATTCGTACACCACTGGTCGCTCATCCACCCCACGCGCATAGTCATAGAAGACACGTCCTGCCTTGCCAAAGTGCCGTGTCAGTTGCTCCAAACTTAGCTCACGCAAGTCCGCCCCAGTGCGGATGCCTAAAAGATGCATCCGCTCTGCCGTGGCACGCCCCACGCCCCAGAAGGCCTCAACAGGAAGCTCAGCGATGACGTCTAAGGCTTGTGTGGGATGGATGGTGCAGAGTCCATCGGGCTTGCGCGCATCAGAAGCAATCTTCGCCAGGAACTTATTATACGACACCCCAGCCGAAGCCGTCAGCCCTAATTCCTCACGGATGCGCCGACGAATCTCACGAGCGATTTCTACCGCCATCGGCTCCCCGATCTTATTCTCCGTCACATCGAGGAAGGCTTCATCAAGAGAAATAGGTTCGATGATATCGGTATAGTCGTGGAAGATGCGGTGAATGGCGCGCGAAACTTCACGATAGCGGTCGAAGTTCACGGGCACGAAGATGAGCTGCGGACAGAGCTTGCGCGCCTTCGTCCCCGGCATCGCCGAGCGCACACCGAAGCGGCGTGCCTCATAGCTCGCCGCACAGACGACACCACGCGACTCCGCACCACCCACCGCCACAGGCAATCCCCGCAGCTCGGGATGGTCGTGCTGCTCCACCGAAGCGTAGAAGGCATCCATATCAATGTGTATGATCTTGCGCATAGCGAAGGAGAGGAATGGGCAGGCGGCTTAGGGAGAAGCTATCACTTCTTCGGGCGCTGAGGCAGGGGACGTGTATAAGCCCACGCCCAAGCGATAAGGGGAAGCTGGAGTGGTAGGCGCACCAAGGCAATAGTCAGACGAGGATCCGCCGTGGCCTTCATATTGAGATAGGTCTGGATATTCGCTGGGAAGACAGCGATGAGCAAGAGGATAATCCCCCACGCAGCCCACACACGCAGGCGCGTCTTCGGACGAAGGGCAAGAGCCAGCCCTAAAAGGATTTCGATGACACCACTTAGACCAACGAGGAACTCGTGCGCAGGGAGATAGGGCGGCATCGTACGCAGGTACATCGCATCATTCACAAAGTGATTGACTCCAGCTGCGAGATAAAGGAGGGCACAAAGGTAGAGCCCGACGAAGTAAAGACGATAACGAAGCATCTGATCCAATAGAAAGGAGAGTAAAGCACTGACCCCCTACCGCGGGAGCGTTAGGGGGCCAGGGAGACCTGCCCTCAGCGGGCAAGCATAGTACTTGAGCTTATTCGGCTTTTAGCGTCACACGCTTTGAAGGCCGTCACCGTGAGGCTCTTGCTCTGAGCCTGAAGGTACTGAGCGATGGTCAGCTTGTTGTCCTTGACGAAGAGCTGATCGAGGAGGGTATTTTCCTTGTAGTACTTCTTCAGAGCACCCTGTGCGATGTGGTCAACGAGGTTCTCTGGCTTACCAGCTTCGCGAGCCTTTTCGCGAGCGAGGTTGAGCTCACGTTCCTTGACATCAGCAGGTACGTCTTCTTCGGTGATACCGACAGGAGCCATAGCAGCAATCTGCATAGCCACGTCACGAGCTACCTGAGCATCGGCAGCTTCGTTGAAGGCTACGATCGTAGCGAGCATGTTCCCTGGGTGGATGTACGAGGTGGTGAAAGCACCCTGTACAAATTCGTAGACACCGAGCTCCATCTTTTCGCCCGAGACACCGCTGCGCTCGGTGATGTGATCCTGTACGCTACGACCGTCAGCGAGGGTAGCAGCGAGGATTTCTTCCTTCGTAGCGCCCTTCTTAGCCTTAGCTACTTCGAGAACAGAGGAGACGAGCTTGATGAAGTCTTCGTTCTTAGCTACGAAGTCCGTTTCGCACTTGATGCCGACCATTACGGCGTAATCGCCTTCGTGGGCAGCGAGGATGCAGCCTTCTTCAGCTTCGTGGTCGCCACGCTTAGCAGCGATAGCCTGGCCACGCTTACGGATGAGTTCGATAGCCTTGTCGAGGTCGCCAGCAGCTTCTTCGATAGCCTTCTTGACGTCAGTGAGGCCAGCACCGGTGAGGGCGCGGAGCTTCTTGATGTCTTCTAACAATTTACTCATAGTGGTATCTTGTATTGAGTTAGAGTTCTTGTGATCGGTAGATAAGACCCGAGGACGAGCGGGTTAGACGGCTCATCCTCGGACTTATCTTAGGGTATATCGCTCCCGTCAGGGAGTCGACAGGGTCGTCTTAGACGGAGAGCTTAAGCCTCTTCGGAGGTAGCCTCAGCCTTACGGCGGGTACGGCTACCCTTCTGTACGAGCTTAGCGCCACCTTCGCCTTCACCCTTTTCCTGGCCCTTACCTTCGGCCTTGCGTTCCTGCAGACCTTCGGAGATAGCGCCACAGATAGCCGAGACGATTACTTCTACGGCAGCCGTAGAGTCGTCGTTGGCAGGGATGACGTAGTCGACATTCGTAGGATCGCTATTGGTGTCCACAATAGCGAAGACGGGGATACCCAGGCGCTGAGCTTCAGCCACTGCGATGTGCTCCTTCATTACGTCTACGACGAAGAGGGCGTTAGGCAGCTTATTCATCTCAGCGATCGAGCCGAGCGTAAGCTCGAGCTTAGCACGCTGACGAGAGATCTGGAGCTTCTCACGCTTGGAGAGGTTATCAAACGTACCATCAGCAGTCATCTTATCGATCTCGGTCATCTTCTTGACGGCCTTGCGGATCGTAGCGAAGTTGGTAAGCATACCACCAGGCCAGCGCTCCGTGACATAAGGCATACCTACTGCCTTAGCCAGCTCAGCGACAGCGCCCTTGAGCTGCTTCTTCGTAGCTACGAAGAGGATCTTCTTGCCAGCCTTCGCGAGGCCCTTGGCGACTTCTGCTGCTTCGTCGACCTTAACCACAGTCTTGTGAAGGTCATGATGTGGATGTCGTTACGCTCCATGAAGATGTATGGAGCCATAGCTGCATTCCACTTACGGGTGAGGTGACCGAAGTGGGCACCTGCTTCTATGAGTTGGTCAAATGAAACTCTTGACATGATTTCGTTTACGTTCTATAAAGTGTAACAGAATTACTTTCAACTGCTTGGTAGGACGGAAGTCTTACTTCAGGGAGCAGACTCCCATAGCTCTAAGCAATTTAGATACTAAACGCGAGATAACATCCCTCAGGCCACAAGAGCCTGAGCAAGGATATTAACGCTTGCTGAACTGGAAGCGCTTGCGTGCCTTGGGGCGACCTGGCTTCTTACGTTCGACGACGCGAGAGTCACGCGTAAGGAAGCCTTCTGCGCGCAGAGCAGGCTTGTCTTCTTCGTTGATCTTGACGAGAGCACGAGCGATCGCCAGACGAGCAGCTTCGCTCTGTCCCTTGAAGCCCCCACCCTTGAGGTTGATCTTGATGTCATACTTCTCTACGGCATCCAGAGTAGCCAGAGGCTGGCGTACGATGTACTGGAGGATCGAAGAGGGGAAGTATGCAGCGATGTCACGCTTGTTGATGGTGATCTTCCCGCTACCTGCTGCTACATATACGCGGGCTACTGCGGCCTTACGACGGCCAATGGCATTGATGAATTCCATATGTCCTGGTATATATTACTTGAGCTTGGAGAGATCTACGAGACGAGGCTGCTGTGCTTCGTGCTTGTGCTCTGCGCCGTCATAGACGTAGAGGTTAGCAAGGATAGCAGCGCCGAGACGGTTCTTAGGAAGCATACCCTTGACGACCTTGCGGAAGAGGCGGTCAGAGCCCTTAGCCTGCAGGAAGCGAGGGCTGAAGCTGCGCTGTCCACCGGGGTAGCCAGAGAACTTAAGATAGACGCGGTCGTCCCACTTCTTACCAGTGAGGACTACCTTGTCGGCGTTGATTACGATCACGTTGTCCCCGCAGTCTACGTGGGGCGTGAAGTTGGGCTTGTACTTACCGCGAAGGAGCTTAGCGATCTTGGAGCATACACGGCCCAAGCTCTCTCCTGCTGCGTCCACGACGACCCACTCCTTGGTGACGGTCGCCTTGTTGGCAGAGACGGTCTTGAAACTTAAAGTGTCCATTCCTTCTGTCTTGTTGTTAATGATTCGACGAATAGCGATTCTACTTATAGCGACAGGTCTTCTCGTGGCCTTACCCTATAACTATTGGGACACAGGCAAAGCGCACACTACTCTCCCAGTACTGGCGATAAGACTCTGTCGATCCTCATAGACTCGCTGGGTACTATTTGATAAACAGCGCACAAAGATACAAAAAACAAGAGACACTCAAGCACTTAGATGAAGTGGACTTCTAAGCTTTGCGCTTCCCTCCCTAACAACTTCCCTCTACAAGTCGTCGCCTTTCACTAACATTAATCCAAGAAAAGAAACGTAGCCCGTAGGTTAGTTGCTCATCCCGCCATGCACAAAGTAGCCCTTGTGTCCCTAAGCTCAGGCATAAGCAGAAAAGCACGCCGCCCCGACCTATATAGGTCACCGTACAAAGCAATATTGCTTCATCCGCTGAGCTATATTGGTCAGGATGCTGAGCTATATTGGTTCACCCGACGACCTATATAGCTCCACTCGCAGTGTTATTGAAGATCATCGCACAGCTTCAGCACAAAAAAGCCCCGTCCGCAGGAGCAAGGCTCGTGCGGGCGGGGCGGATGTTATAGGGAGGAGGGCTTAGCCAGCGATGCTGACGTCCCCTTCGAGGTCAAGCTCAGCAGAGGCAGCAAGCGCCTGCTCGTGTTCGCTCTCAGGCATCACCACGAGACGCTTGTACTCACGCAGCCCCGTACCAGCAGGGATGAGGTGACCACAGATGACGTTTTTCCTTGAGGCCTTCGAGGGTATCGACCTTACCATTGATAGCAGCATCATTGAGGACCTTAGTCGTTTCCTGGAAGGAAGCAGCCGACATGAAGCTCTTGGTCTGCAGAGCAGCACGCGTGATCCCCTGAAGGATCTGACGAGCCGTAGCAGGCTTAGCTTCGCGCACTTCGACCGTGCGCAGGTCACGACGCTTAAGCTGACTGTTCTCATCACGCAGCTTGCGGAGCGTGACGATCTGCCCTGGGCTGAGCGTTTCGGAGTCGCCAGCATCGACGACGACGACCTTACCCCAGAGGCGGTCATTCTCATCCATCACTTCGAGCTTGTCGACGATCTGCTGCTCGAGGAAGAGCGTATCCCCTGGATCGAGGATCTCTACCTTGCGCATCATCTGACGGACGATGACTTCGAAGTGCTTGTCGTTAATCTTCACACCCTGCAGGCGGTAGACGTCTTGTACTTCGTTGACGATGTACTCCTGTACTGCCGTGGGACCCTTGATCTCGAGGATGTCGGTAGGCGTGATCGCACCATCAGAGAGGGGCATACCTGCATAGACAGAGTCACCTTCCTGGACGAGGATCTGCTTGGAGGTAGGTACGAGGTACTTACGCTCAGCACCGAGCTTGGTGGTGACGATGACCTCACGGTTACCACGCTTGAGGCTCTTACCGAAGGAGACAACCCCATCGACCTCAGCCACGACAGCAGGGTTCGAAGGATTACGTGCTTCGAAGAGCTCAGTGACACGAGGAAGACCCCCGGTGATGTCACCCGCCTTACTCATCGAGCGAGGAATCTTAGCGAGCGTTTCCCCGATGTGGATTTCCGCACGGTTTTCCTGGACGACGTGAGCACCTACAGGGAGGTTGTAGCTCTTGATGATGTTGCCGTTAGCATCCTCGATGTGGATACCAGGCACCACGTTACGGTCCTTGGACTCAATGATGATCATTTCCTTCAGACCCGAAGCTTCATCCGATTCGACACGGTAGGTAGAGCCTTCGATGAGGTTATCGAAGACGACCTTACCCGAGACTTCGGAGATGATGAGGGCGTTGAAGGGGTCAAATTCGAAGAGCGTCTGCCCCTTCTTGACCTCTTCCCCTTCGGAGAAGAAGAGCTTAGCACCATAAGGCACCTTGACGGAGCGCAGCACCATCTTCGTATTCTTGTCGGAGATCTTCAGCTCGGTCATACGGCTGACGACGATGTTGACGGGCTTGCCACCATCCTCGGAAGCCACTTCGGCGACACGGAGGTCATCGAAGGAGATGATACCATCGTACTTAGCAGCGACACTGTTGCGGGTAGCGACGTTCGAAGCAACCCCCCCGACGTGGAAGGTACGGAGCGTCAGCTGTGTACCAGGCTCACCGATGGACTGCGCAGCGATGACCCCGACGACCTCACCCTTCTGGACGAGGATGTTGGTAGCGAGGTTACGGCCGTAGCACTTAGCGCAGACGCCCTTCTTGGACTCACAGGTGAGTACCGAGCGGATTTCAACCTGCTCGATGGGCGACTCTTGGATACGCTCAGCAGCAGCTTCACGAATCTCTTCGCCAGCACGGACGATGATTTCACCAGTAGAAGGATGGATCACATCGTGTACAGAGACACGACCGAGGATGCGCTCGTAGAGCGTTGCTACGACTTCGTCATCGTTATCTTCCTTGGTGAGCTCAGTAGCTACGAGGCCACGGAGCGTACCGCAGTCTTCTTCGGTGACGATGACATCCTGCGAGACGTCGACGAGACGACGGGTGAGGTACCCTGCGTCAGCCGTCTTCAGAGCGGTATCTGCAAGACCCTTACGAGCACCGTGGGTAGAGATGAAGTACTCGAGCACGGAGAGCCCTTCCTTGAAGTTGGAGAGAATTGGGTTCTCAATGATCTGCCCACCTTCGCTACCACTCTTCTGAGGCTTAGCCATCAGACCACGGATACCGGAGAGCTGACGGATCTGTTCCTTCGAACCACGAGCCCCAGAGTCCATCATCATGAAGACGGAGTTGAAGCCCTGGTTATCTTCGCTCAGGTGCTTCATCAGGATACCCGTAAGCTGGCTGTTGACGTGCGTCCAGGTGTCGATGATCTGGTTATAGCGTTCGTTGTTCGTAATGAACCCGCCGCTATAGTTCATCAT
>CAKMOP010000203.1 GCA_927910985.1 uncultured Porphyromonas sp.
CTGAATCTTGCACACGGCGGGCACCTCTCGCACGGATCAGCTGTCAATAGCTCAGGCCTGCTCTATCATGCCATCGACTACAACGTCAGCGAAGAAACGGGTCGCGTAGACTACGACCAGATGGAGCAGCGTGCTCTTGAGCACAAGCCTAAGCTCATCATCGCTGGTGGTTCGGCTTACTCTCGCGAATGGGACTACAAGCGCATCCGTGAGATCGCAGACAAGATCGGGGCGATCTTCCTCGTTGATATGGCACATCCTGCAGGGTTGATCGCCGCAGGTCTCCTCGACAACCCCGTGAAGTTTGCCCGACATCGATCACCTCAAACGGTACGCACAAGACGCTGCGTGGTCCTCGTGGTGGGATTATCCTGATGGGTAAGGACTTCGACAATCCTTGGGGCAAGAAGACTCCTAAGGGAGAGATCAAGAAGATGTCTGCACTCCTCGACTCCGCCGTCTTCCCAGGTGTACAGGGCGGTCCTCTGGAGCACGTCATCGCAGCTAAGGCAGTAGCTTTCCACGAAGCACTTCAGCCCTCATTCAAGGAATACGGCCGTCAGGTCAAGAAGAATGCGCAAGCGATGGCCGAAGCCTTCGTTCGTCGTGGCTATGGTGTCGTATCAGGTGGTACTGATAATCACTGTATGCTCATCGACCTGCGTGGTAAGTTCCCCGAGTTGACTGGTAAGGTTGCTGAGAAGGCACTCGTAGCCGCAGACATCACAGTCAATAAGAACATGGTGCCCTTCGATAGCCGCTCGGCATTCCAGACCTCAGGTATTCGTGTCGGTACCCCAGCCATCACGACGCGTGGTGTCAAGGAAGATAAGATGGAGTACATCGTATCGCTTATCGACCGCGTCCTCTCTGCTCCCGAAGATGAAGCTGTCATCGCAGCTGTCCGCAAGGAAGTCAACGAGATGATGGCTAACTATCCGATCTTCGCTTGGTAGAATCATCACCTTCGGTTAGCCTACTTAGCCGTGCGCTGCGCTAACCTGATCTAAGTAAGTAGCCTGAGGCTATTACCTCCGACCTCTATTCGTAGAGCGGAGGTAAGCCTCGGGCTACTTGTTTTCTATATATTTGTACAACAACACGCTGCAGAAGCTCGTACAGAGAAGATGCAGCTGTTACTCATATCATCCCAATAGATTTCAATGAAGAAGTTATTTACAAGTGTGGCCTGCGCCTTGGTTCTCTGTGTTGGAGGAGCTACGGCTTGGGCTGCGAGTGCACCCTCACGTGTGAGCGTCTCAGTGCCTTCGTATGACAAGGGTATCAACATCATCCCTCGTCCTAAGCAACTTCAGGAGCTGAAGCTCCCTGCATTCCAGCTACGTGCGACGACACCAATCCTTGCTTCTGGTGATTCGGCTATGACGATTACACGCTTCTTCACCGAAAAGATCAACCGCTCTACAGGCCTTGCACTACGTGTCACTCAGAGTGCCAAGGCTCAGTCACAGGCTATCTTTGCTCGCATCGATCCTAAGCTCACTCTGGGTGAAGAAGGATACACTCTTACCTCGTCAGCTCGAGGAATCGAGCTCGTTGGTCGCACGGCTAAGGGGCTTTTCTGGGGCTTTCAAAGTCTGATGCAGCTTCTCCCCGCTGAGGTAGAGTCTGCCCAGAAGGTGAGTGCATTCCCCACGACAGCGTGGACGATCCCTGCTGTCAGTATTCAGGATGAGCCAGCCTTCGAATATCGTGGCGTGATGGTAGATGTCTGCCGTCACTTCCTCACGGTCGAAGAGATGAAGAAGCACATTGATATTATCTCCCTCTTCAAGATTAATAAGCTCCACTGGCATCTGACCGAAGACCAGGGCTGGCGTATTGAAATCAAGAAGTATCCACGTCTGACGGAGGTCGGTGCGTGGCGTACCGAAGGGGATGGCAGTCGCTATGGTGGCTTCTACACGCAGGATCAGATTCGTGAGATCGTCCGCTATGCACAGGATCGCTTTGTCACCATCATCCCCGAGATCGAGATGCCCGGTCACGGTATGGGTGCTATCGCCTCATATCCTGAGCTGACGTGTTTCCCCGATCGCCGTAAGTATAGCGTGCGCAATATCTGGGGCGTCGAAGATGACGTTTATTGCGCAGGGAAAGAATCCACCTTCGAGTTTATTCAGAATGTGATTGACGAAGTGGTGCAACTATTCCCAGGGCAGTACTTCCACATTGGGGGTGACGAATGCCCCAAGACTCGCTGGAAGGAGTGTCCTAACTGTCAGAAGCGTATCAAGGACGAAGGCCTGAAAGACGAACATGAGCTGCAGAGCTACGTCATTCGCCGTGCTGAGAAGATGCTCGCTGCACACGGCAAGAAGCTCATTGGCTGGGATGAAATCCTCGAAGGTGGGCTTGCTCCCTCTGCTACGGTCATGAGCTGGCGTGGTGAAGACGGTGGTATCCAGTCGGCTAATATGGGTCACGATGTTATCATGACTCCAGGAAGTGGCGGTCTCTATATTGACCATTACCAAGGTGATGCGAAGATCGAGCCCGTAGGTATTTGCTGCTATGCTCCTCTGGAGAAAATCTACAATTACAATCCTATCCCCGAAGCGATCGCCGCAGACAAGCGTCATCACATCAAGGGAGCACAAGCCAACCTCTGGGCAGAATACCTCTACACTCCTGAGCTGATGCAGTACCGTGCCTTCCCTCGTGAGATTGCTTTGGCTGAAGCCGTATGGTCTCCCATTACTCTTCGCAACTTCAAGGACTTCTCTCGCCGTCTGGATAATGCCTATGTACGTCTGGACATGCACGGAGCAAACTACCACATTCCTCAGCCCGAGCAGCCACTGCCGAACGTAGATCCTAAGACCAGCTATGAGAAGACCGTCGCTTCGCTCAACTTTATCGCCTTCACTGATAGCACGGAGCTGGAGCTGAAGACCACACGTCCGATCCGCATCGTCTACACGCGTGATGGTAGCCGTCCTTCGCTCTCTTCTCCTACTTATACCACACCCCTCAAGGTCACGAAGAGCGAAGTCATCCGAGTAGCTTCTATCCTTCCTTCTGGTAAGACGAGCCCAGTGCGTGAGATCACCTTCGAGAAGCAGACGCTTGCTCCTGCAGTCGAAGTAGCTAACCCCACACCTGGTCTTCGTACCAAGACTTCTATTGGTAACTACTATCAGGCTTCGGATCTGCTTGGTGTGATGAGCTGGACGGAAGGTGTAGCGAAGCGTACGCAAGACCTTCGTCCTGACGTACTCAAGAACCATATAGGCGAGCTACAGCCCAAGGCGGTCATCGGTGAAGGATACGTTAAGATTCCGAACGATGGTGTGTATGTCTTCTCTACCGACTTGGATCAGCTTTATATCGATGGCAAGATCCTTGTAGACAATAGCGGTGAAGTAGCTAAGTTCAGCCGCCGAGATAAGAGCGTGGCTCTGAAGGCTGGATGGCACAAGATCCGTCTGATCTTCATCGGTGCTGTACGTCGGTGGCTTCCCCACC
>CAKMOP010000204.1 GCA_927910985.1 uncultured Porphyromonas sp.
AATATCCAGGAGCAGACGGCGCCAGGTGAAGTCTCCATCTTGGTGTCTGATATGATCTTGGGCTTGAAGACAGGGCAAAGCCCCGAGTCTGTCTCAACGAACATCGAGGTTGCTCTTCGTCGACAGCTCAACAAGCGCCCAGAGTGGGCGATAGCCATCTGGCGGATGCTCTCAGACTTTGATGGTAAGTATTATCAGGAAGCAGGCTCTACCATGCTTCAGGCAAAGCGCCCCTACTATATCTTCATTATGGGAGATAGAGATCAGCTCTATAGCCTCTTGGCGGATGGTCAACTGCCTGCAAATATGCCTCTATATGCTAATAGGTCTCATCAGATGATCCTTGAGCCTACCGAGAAGCAATTGAGCTATGCGGTCAGTCCCAATGCTGTCTTTGGTAGTATTACCCTCGATCGAAAGGAGAAAAATGTGATTGCAGAAGCCTCCCTTGGTAAGGATATGCAAAAAGAACCATCCTTATCCTTCGAGGTAAAGTTGCAGCGTCCTCATTTGTTGCAGTCAGGATCTTATCTGCTTGAGGCATCTAACTACCAGGTGCACCCTCGTGGATACCAGGTGACAAAGCTCCGAGAAGGGGAAGATGGGAGTATCTACATCCGACTTGCCAGCTCGTCGATCATAAAAGGTAATCTAAAGGTCTCTCTGCTACAGCAAATGCCCAACTGGGTGACCGATGTGCATGCAGAAGATAATGTAGATATCCATCAAGCTGGTGCCATCGACCAGACTTATGGGATCAAGTACATCCTAAGTGGCCTACAGCGCCCGTATGAAAGTGCCTCTAAGGAACTCTTCTCGATAGATCTAACTATCAAATAAACTACTCTATCAACTATTATTATCGAATCTTATGGAACGTATCTACCTCTTACTAGATAGTCTATACTGTAGCCAGCTTCGTGATTATCTTTCTGGATATGACTGCCAGACAGAGCTGTTCTCTGGAGCAAATAGTTATACCCAACTTGGTTTGATCACGCTTGGTCTTCAGCTTCTGGTTACCTTCCTCTATTTTCGACTCTTTGATCCCAGTGAATCAAAGACGGCAAAATGGGGAATTACATTGGGGAGTAGCTCCCTGGCATCTGCCTTGATAGCCTACTTTTGGGCGAGTAATGCGGAGGCAAATGGACTTATCGGACAATGCCTACTACATGATGATCAGGGAAATACTCTGATCTCTGCGTCAGACTTCCTTGGACTGGGGATAAGCAATGCGATTATCGCAGCCGTCTTCTTCTTCCTCTTTGGGTTAGGCTTCCGATATATGAGTGCTAACAATCGATATATCCCATTCTAAAGCTATGAATGAAGTATACGTACTGGCTATAGGAGGATCGGGGGCGCGTGTGCTGCGTAGCCTGGTCATGTTGCTCGCTGCAGGTGTCGAGCCTAATGCCAAAATCATCCCGCTCATCATTGATCCAGATAGTGGTGCGGGGAATCTGAGCCAAACAATCGAGCTACTCAAGCTCTATACCCAGATCCGGGAAGAGGCACAAGTGGATAATGCTGACCCCTTGGTGACATTCTCCACTCCGATAGAGATGCTACCTGGAGCAGGCTACCAAGTGCAGCTTGATCAAATTGCAGGAACGAAGTTTCGAGAGTATGTTGATCTGGGCGTTGCGATGAGTGGTTCATCACAAGCTCTTCTTCGTAGCCTCTTCTCCAAAGAGAACCTTGATCTGGAGATGACCATTGGATTCAAAGGAAATCCCAATATCGGGAGTATTGTCTTAGGACAGTTCGAGGGGAGTGATGCCTATAAACGATTCTTCAGTGAGCTACAAAAAGGAGACATCACGAAGAAGAGTATCTTCATCATCAGCTCGATCTTTGGCGGAACGGGGGCTAGTGGCTTCCCCTCTCTCCTGAAGAGCCTACGCAGTAGCTCAACGATGGCCTCTAAAATGCGTATGGGGGCACTCTCTCTACTTCCCTACTTCAATCTGGAGAACAATGCATCAAGTGCTATCGATAGTGCTACCTTCTACGCTAAGACGCGAGCAGCCTTGAGCTACTATACTGAGAACATCATCAAGAATGCAGACATTGATGACTTCTACTTTATAGGAGATAAGTCCCCCAATAGCTATAGCAATAGTGACGGAGGACAGACTCAGCGCAATCAGGCTCACCTTGTCGAGCTGGCAGGCGCTCTGAGTATCATTCACTTCGCACGCTTAGGCTCCGAGCGACCTACATCTTCGGTCGGGACTATGTATGAGTTCGGGCTGGATAAGCCAGTATCCGATGCGATCGGATTTAAAACTCTTGGAGATACGACGGAGCGAGAGCTTGCTGTCCCCTTGACTGCACTCTACCTGATGCATCGCTTTCTCGAGGAAGCCGACATCTTTACGGATAAAGACCCTTGGCTCAAGGAAATCCAAGCAAATCCAGGAGATGGTAGCTTCATAGATGATATCAACCGTTTCTTGGAGCTCTATAAGGAATGGCTACAAGAGTTAGGGGGGCACAGTAGCCACGGGTTCAAGCCTTTTGAGATAGGTGTCCAGATCGACAACCTTTTCAACTGTGTACTTGACTACCCCCTTCAGTCCAAGGGCTTCTTCAAGTCCATGATGAGCAGGACAGGGCTTGCTCTATTTAGAGACAAGCTCAATAAGCTGGCGAAGGGAAACCAGCCTACTACCTATGGAGCTCTCCTAAATATGCTCAGCACGGCGAGTTGTGAACTCTCAGAAGACGAGATCAAGCTTCCTATCAAACCCGAATAAGCACATAACTAACAATGATACTTAGAGTACACTCTGACCAGAACTCAGATAACAACAATAAGGATGGATGGGCGGCTACTTCGACGCTGACGGAAGAGCAGATCGCTACCATCATCGATCCAGCAGGTGGAGATCCGAAGCTGGATGTTACTTCCATCCCCAGTCCTTGGGGGCGGTGGGATCTCATTCGTACTGCTTTTCGAAATGTCACCTCAACGGGAGACTTTGATCGGAATAAACTTGACCACAAGCTGATTTCCGATACGCTGGACGTTGCCCAAATCTTCTTCCATTTAGATCGATTGAAGAAGCAGGGAGTCGTCGAGGTGCTTTGCTGGAATAGAGAGAAAGAGTTAGACGCCCTTCTGGAGTCTGACCTCTCTGGGCATCAGATCTTAGGTAAGGCACTCGATAAGTATTTATCTCAAGATGCAAAGAGCTTCAATTTCGATAAGCTCTCTTCGATCGCCCTTCTGCTGGTTGTTGACCCTAAGACGGGAGAAAAGACCATCGTTGGATCCACTTCTTCGGTCACACTCTTTAGTATCGCTCCTGGGGATCTGAGCCATCTTAGCTCGCTCCTGAACTTTGGGACAGATCGCCCCTTCGATAAAGAGTTATGCCCTCTGTATAAGCGAGAGGAAGCCTTCATCATCTGGCTATACGCACTGCAGTCGGGCTACGCCTACTTCAGTCGCTACTTCAAGGAGATTGATGAATACCTCAATGTAACCAAGTCGCTCCTTCCTAAAAGTATCCAACGGCAGATCAATGCGCTGACACCTGAAAGTCTTCAGAAAGACTATGACCTACAGGAGTATATGCCTGGCTCTCCCATAGCCATACTGGAGGACTTCAACTTATTTACAAGCAAGGGGACGAGTGTCGAAAAGATCAGCGAGAAGTCTGACTTTTGCATCCGACCACGACGCAAGGATAGAGAGTTCCTCCCGGAGCGTCTCCCATTGGTCCTTCCTGACAATGCCGGCTATGGGAGTCTCTACTATATCGTAGATCGCTGGGATACTGAAACGGAAGTGCCTACCTGCGATCCGCTTCCCCTAAACCAAAGACGCCTGCCAGGGAGTGGGGAGCTCTATCCTTACCTCTCCATCGGGGACTTCCTCGAAGATAACATTGTCACGCTCTATAACGAGATCAGGGAGGACTGTTTCTATCCTGGAGAGCGTAGTCTTAGCCTCAAGAATGCAAAGCTGGGCTGTATGCTCCCCCTGAAGCCTCGCTTCTTTGACTATTTCAGCACCGATGACCTGGTCAACTATAAGATGCTCGAAATGGATCTTAAGGGAGAGGATATCATCGTGAAGCTCTCTATCCCTATCAAGGGGGGGAAGATGGTCTATGAGCGTACTTATAGCAAGGAGACAGAGGAGACTGCAGTCGGAACAAATCAGCCTGCCTATTGCAGGAAAAAATATAGGTTTGAGCTGGGGATGATTCCGACCAAGCGACATCAATACCTATGCTATGTTGCTGCGAAGAATCTTGAAGCCTCTCTGGGAGCTTTCGTGGCATCTGGTGAGTTAGTAGCTCCGTCCTACTCTTCAACGCAGGAGATCGGGGAGCGAGAGATCTACTCCCAGGAATATGCCCAGCACTTGGAGATGCTCCGAGTAACCCTCAGTGGTGTCTCTGGTATCCTCATACCTATTCCTCGGAAGCCCTCTACTAGTCAAGCCTCTGTCCTATCCTATGCGGTGGACTTGGGGACTACAAACACGGTGGTCGCCTGCAAGGAAGATGATGGTACTCCAGCGCTACTCTCTTGGAAGGATTCGGAAATACTACGTATGCTTACGGACTTCCAGCAAAGCTATGAAGGAAAGCGGTACATCGAGAGTCGCCTAACCTTACCCTACATCGGAGGAACTGGGCCCTCTGATATTGATCCTGGGAAGTTCCAGTTCCGTACAGCTCTGCGTGTAAATGATAAAGACAAAGGGTATCATGGACCCTTCTCTAACTCAGCTCCCGATTTTACCTATCAGCGCTTTGTGTTGAGTGGAGGTGAGTTGGACTCTGTGACGAAGTTGGATATCAAATGGGAAGGGGTCAATGACTATTCTCTCCGCTCCTATATCCACTCGCTCTGTGTCCTTATCTCGGCGCATGCCGAACTCAGAGGAGCACCTAAGATCAGACTCTCTTGGTCCTATCCGAGCAGTATGAATAGCCAAGACCGGAATCGACTCACTAAGCTTTGGGAGGATGCAGTCGATGAGTACCTCGAAGTTCCAGGCGAACGAAAAGTCGGACTCATTTCAGAAAATGAAGCCGTAGCACCCTACCTATACTACTATCGTACTGCTGGAATACAAGGACGTACGGTCTCTATGGATATTGGCGGCGGAACTGTAGACATTCTTCTGACTGGATATACTGAAGGCGAACCAATGTATCTCAGTTCCTGTAGACTCGGAGGGAATACGTTATTGAGAGAGCCTTATAATAAGCAGACTCTGGGCTCAGGATTCAGTAACTACCTACGAGACTATGTGGATGACGTGCTTAAATCTGGTAAAGTTGGTGATAAGGCAAAAGAGCATTTAGTAAAGTTGCCGAGCCAGATGCAGCAATACGTTGATCAAGGTAAGACTGTAGAAGCCGTATCATACTTATGACGATAATTGCGAAATTGTTCCGGATTGTTCTTGCATGTACTTGATTTCTTCTTTCGAATCAAGTTATAATATCTGGCCCGTTGTACCCAACATTGGCATAACCTCGCTTTAAGCGACATACATAGCCAGAGACTCTCCAAGCGAATGCCCCGCAGTTGTGATTTTAGCAGAGGGATAAGTTTTTTCGATTTCTTCCGCAAAACTCAGAGCCGTTTGAAATTGAGATTTTCTAAATGTCTTTGTTTTCAAATCCGACAACACCTGTCTATCACCAAATCCTATTGATTGGATATCTGTTTGGATGTCAAGTCGATCATCTTTATTCGTCCCTGCATAGGCAATCACTACATGGCTATAATCCACATTCCCATTTTTATCTACAGGAGCAACTGCCATAGCTTGCATACCGTTAGAGGTGTTGTCTTTTGTACTAAGAACTCGAAAAGTTTGAGAATCCTTTCTTAACTCATCTCCTGCTTTCCATGGAGTTGAATTTTTATTTTTATCAACTTCATATACTTGGTCAACTAAGTAATTAAAACTTTTATCCGTAATCATATTATCTCACCCAATAAATAACTGTTATATTTGACATAAGTGAATCGCTATTTATTACTTCCGGATTATCTCTTTCTATTAATTTATTCC
>CAKMOP010000205.1 GCA_927910985.1 uncultured Porphyromonas sp.
GTTGGTTACGGAAGAGAGCTTCGATTGCTTTGAGGCAATCGACGGAGACACGCACCGAGATTGCAGGATCGAGGAGTTGCTGAGTTGATGCTCCATAAATCTTGCCTGTGCGTGGCATAATCCCCATCAGTCCCCGTGCACCTGACCAACCAATGACCTCGGGACGGAAGTTTGACTCTTGATAAGCAATTGAGGCCAGCACTTGCCAAGGCCATCCGATACGTCGGGCTTCAGCTTCGAAGAGCTTATCAAAGGGCGATATGCCGTAGCTGCCCAAGTGAGTCTTGTGATGCAGCGTAGCTTGCTTCTCCTCTCTCGGAGAAGTTGCTGGCTGAGCGGAGGACTTCACCGGAAGATCGCTCTCGTCATCAGCTTTGCTCAGCTCAAAGTATCGCTTATAGATCTCACGGAAGCTCTTGTCTGTGGGGATGTTTTTCGCCCACTGGTCTAAGAGCTGAGCAAGACCAATCGCTTGTGGTGATACAAACCAGCGCAGGCGTTGTGCGAAGCCTACCTCTACGGAGATATCAAGCTGAGGGTAATAGGTCTTGCTGAGCTTTGCCAGCTCTTCATCGGCTATAGTGTAATTGATCTCTCGATGGGCGACCTGTGCTATGAGATCTTCGGCATCGAGCGTGTCCGTGGTAAGCTGGTGCATAGGAATCCGTCCCCCTAACTGCTCCTCCAGCCGCTTAACGCGTTCCATAGCGCGAGAGCCACTCATCACGGTGATCTCTTTGCCCAATAAAGCTGCTACATCAGGGATGTAAGGGATGCTATCACCCAGCTTGGGAGTACGCTGGATGAGTACGAGTGCACTTAGGCTCTCAGGCCCCGCGAAGAGGAAACGCTCGCGTGCAGAGTGCGTCACTGCGTGTGGCGTGATGCACAGATCAACTTTCCCTTCCTCGACCATCGTCTCTGCTTCCTCGACACTATGCGTGACATAAAGCTTTAGGGGCAACTTGTAGCGCTGAGCGAATAGTCGTACCAGCTCATACTGGTAGCCCATAGGCTCATCACGATAGAGGAAGAAGGTCGTGGCTCCAGAGAGCGTGACGACCCGAAGGGTATCAGGAAGACGGAGCTGCTTGGCTCGAAGCTCTCGCTCTTCAGCTTGTCGTACTCGATGACGGAGAAGCACCGAGGTTGTCAGGACGACCGCCATGCTTCCCATAAGGAAGAGTACGGTAGGTCGAAGGAGTATGGAGCGGAGCTTCTCGCGCATAGGTGATTCTGTCAGGGATCGGAGCTAACGACGTACGAGTTGTACCACATTCTCGATGTGGTGCGTATGAGGGAACATATCTACCGCACGTGACTTGGTCACGTGGTACTCACCTGTAGCGGTGAGCAACTGAAGATCACGGGCCTGCGTGGCGGGATTACAGCTGACATAGACAATACGCTTGGGAGCGGCTCGCAGGATCGTCGCAATGACGTCCTCGTGCATCCCTGCACGCGGTGGGTCAGTGATGATGACATCAGGTGCCCCATGCTCCTGAATAAAGTCCGTAGTGAGTATGTCCTTCATATCGCCTGCGTAGAAGATTGTGTTATCAATCTCATTGACTTCACTATTGATGCGCGCATCATCGATGGCCTCAGGTACATACTCAATACCAACGACTGAAGCACAACGGCGTGCGACGAAGTTTGCAATAGTACCAGTGCCCGTGTAGAGGTCATAGACACGCTCCGTACCCGTAAGTTCGGCAAACTCACGTGCTACCTTATAGAGCTCATAGGCTTGACGGCTATTCGTCTGATAGAAGGATTTCGGCCCGATGCGGAAGCGAAGCCCTTCCATCTCTTCTTCTATGTACTCTCTACCATAGAAGTAGTGGATCTCTTGGTCGCCAATGGTGTCGTTACACTTACTATTGATGACGTAGAGAAGGGCTGTAATCTGAGGAAAACGTTCCTGGATAGCTGTGAGTAGAGCGATACGTGCTGCGGTATCTTCTCGGTAGAAGACCACGACGACCATCGTCTCACCTGTGGAGGTCGTGCGTAACATCAGAGTGCGCATCAGGCCCTCTTGCTTGCGTAGGTCGAAGTAGGGATAATCCTCTGGATGACTGGCACAATAGTCTCGTACGAAGAGGCGAATCTCATCCATGATCTCAGTTCCGAGATGGCAAGTGTCGATATCAAGTACCTTGTCGAACATACCCGGGAGGTGATACCCGAGGCCTGATAGTTCGCTGGGATGTGGTGGAGTAGGACGCGAATTAAGAATATCGAGCTCTTCTGAGAATAGCCAGCGGCGGTGGCTGAAGGTGAACTCCAGCTTGTTGCGATACCGCTCCGTAGCTTCCGAGCCTAATATAGGGAGATATTCATCGACCTCAATTTTCCCGATGCGTTGCAGCGCATCGCGCACGACTTGCTCTTTGCTTGCCAGCTGGAGCGAGTAGGGAAGATGTTGCCATTTGCATCCTCCGCAGATGGTGAAGTGAGAGCAAAGGGGCTGCTTACGCTCTGGGGCGGGGGTAATGATGCGTGCGATCCTCCCCTCCATAAAGCTGCTCTTCTTCTTTGTTATCTGTATGTCACAGACATCTCCAGGAGCAGCGAAGGGTACGAATAGTACCTTGCCTTCAATATGAGTGAGTGCCTTTCCTTCGCCTGCAAGTCCTGTAATCGTTACCTCTTCGAGGAGTGGAAGGTCTTTCTTTTTACGTGCCAATTGCTGTGTAAACCGTGAGTGATAGTGATAGAATAGCGATAAATACAATGCCTCGCTACGTGGAGATAGAGCATCTCCATATAGCGAG
>CAKMOP010000206.1 GCA_927910985.1 uncultured Porphyromonas sp.
CTCCCCCTTCCATAGGAGAAGCAATAGACTGTATTACACCTCCATCAGGAAAAGTAGGCTACATCAACAGGGAATCAGGAAGATAAAACACAAAAAACCAGCCACAAAAAGCAAACAAGTGAATACCAAATAGACTATTTCCCTTATATTTGCACCAAATAAAGACCTACATTTAATAAACACCCTTCTACAGTAGGTCTTCAATTACAGAAAGAAGAAAAGCAATGAGCAATATACTCTCCTCTATCGCACAGCGACTCTTGGGTCGCAAGACTGAACACCACCCACACACTACAAAAGCACAGACTCCATCCACACCGACTCAGCCTACACGCTCGACTGCTTGCACTACACCCTATTCTCCAGCTCCGAACCTGACCCACATCGACCTACCCCACGCCCCCACCTTCGGGATGCGTAGCCTCTCTGAGGTGCGTACTGCGGCTGAGAATGGCGATGCAGAAGCCCAATACCAGCTCTTCGACTACTATGCATCAGGGCATAAGGCCGATGATGATCGCCCCGCTATGGAGTGGCTCACCAAGGCCGCCGAGCAAGGATACCCCTTAGCCCTCTATACCAGTGCCCTCATCCAGATCGAGGAGAAGGGGAACGAAGGCGTACCACCACAAGCGATCTTCTACCTACAAGCCTCGGGCGAACGTGGATTCTCCGACGCCTATCTACAGCTCTATCACCTCTACAATGAAGGGAAAGGAGTAGAGGCTAACGAAGACACGGCACTCGGCTATCTCCGCCAAGCGATGGAAGCTGGCTCAGGAGCAGCCTACTTGATCGTGGCTAAGGGTTTCCTCCCCGATAACGGAGGCGGCCCGATTGACTACGATGCTGCCTACTACTATGCCGAGCAAGCAGCACACCTCGGTTCACAGCAGGCTGTCGAGCTCATCATTCATCTCCTCGAAGAAAACCTCGCCAGCGGTGACCACACCGAGCTACTCACCTACTGGCGTCGACACCTATGCCCAGCACACTAAGTCCATTATTCCCAGCACAAGCGTACGCACGCACCAAGAACACCTAACGCCAAGAGGGCACACTCCCGTGGGGAGTGTGCCCTCTTATTTATCGCCCCGCCAATAGGCAGGAAGCTATCTGGCAAGCAATGGTCCGAGAGAGACGGAAGCTACTATCTTTCAGCCTCCGTGTCGGGCCATCCTTGAGCGCGTAGCTGGAGTTCGGCACCATCGGGTGTGACCAAGTAGCAGCCTTGTCCTGGTGCGGTGATGTGACCAATGATATGGATGCCATCAAGTTCCTTCAGGCGATCCAGCTCAGCCAAAGGCACCGTGAAGATGAGCTCAAAGTCTTCTCCCCCATTCATCGCCACCCGTGGTCGTCGACATATTCAGTTCCTCAGCCATACGATGCGTCTCCAGATCAATCGGCAAACGCTCTTCGTAGATACGTATACCCACTTCACTCTCCTTGGCTAAGTGAAGTAGCTCCGAGGCGAGCCCGTCGGAGCTATCGATCATCGCCGTAGGACGTAGCCCCTTCTCCTGAAGGGCACGGATGATATCTTGGCGTGCTTCGGGGCGGAGCTGACGCTCTAAGATATATTCGTGCTCGGCAAAGTCCGGCTCGAAGTCCCCTTGTTCGCCCGCAAAGACTCGCTTCTCTCGCTCGAGAAGTTGGAGGCCCATATAGGCAGCGCCCAGGTTTCCCGAGACACAAATCAAGTCCGTCGGCTTAGCACCACTTCTGTAGACGATATCTTCCTCACGGGCTGCACCTAAGCAGGTGATGCTAATGCAAAGCCCCGTCAGGCTTGACGACGTATCGCCACCGATTAGATCCACGCCATAACGACTGCAAGCTAAGCGCAGTCCTGCGTACAGCTCCTCTAAGTCTTCGACTGCAAAGCGCGATGACACCCCGATGGAGCAAGTGAGCTGCTGCGGATGTCCATTCATCGCATAGATATCGGAGAAGCTCCCGACAGCCGCCTTATAGCCCAAGTGACGAAGAGGCGTATAAGTCAAATCAAAGTGGATACCCTCGAGGAGCAAGTCCGTTGTCACCAGCGTCTGTAGACCTTCGGGATAGGATATAACGGCTGCGTCATCACCCACAGCACGGCGGGTACTCTCGTGGTGTATAGGAAAGTCTCGTGTCAGGCGCTTGATCAGCGCAAATTCACCGAGCGAAGAAATCTCTGTTCGTTGCATATAATAGTAGAATACGTGGACATCTACCTGAGTGGTGCATGTCCTTGGCTTTGCAGGGAGCGAGGAAGGGAGTTAGCTGCCTTACATATCATCGTCTGGAACTCCTGAGGATGGTAGAGTATCTGCGTCGTGATGGGGAGGAAATACAATTGGGCCACAAGCGCTGCAGGTAGCTCATCCAAGCTATCCGTGAGGCGCACAGCATCCTTCTCCGTACAGACGATGTAGAGTGGTGCATCCGAATGCCCCTCAGAGAGCTCCTGCCACCGCTGGGTGATCGTAGTGAACTCCTTCGCTCGAAAATGGTGGTGATCGGGATAGACTAACCGTCCCACCAGCTCATAGTGCTCCTCTATATACCCTAAAAAGTGCTGAGGAGAGGCAATCCCCGAAAGGGCTAAGATGCGAGCCTTATCAGGAAGGGGCATCCCCTCCCCTCCGAGGAGTGTACGCACCGAGCGTGGCTGCTGGTACTCGATACGTGAGAAGAAGATGCGCTGATGAGGGTAGAGTGCAAGATTGCGCTGCATGATACGCAGCGTGATCGGACGCATATCGTGGGGGCACTTCGTCAGGATAATGCAATCCGCTCGATAGCGTGCCGTAGCAGGCTCACGCAGTCCGCCCAAGGGCAGAAGCTCATCATCGTGTAGCTCACGCTGGGCATCGACCAGCAAGATACTGAAGGAGGGATGTACATAGCGGTGCTGAAAGCCATCATCCAGCAGGACGACGTCGGGGCGCTCCGCTTCGGACAGCGCCAGCAGATAAGCCATTGCCCGACGGCGATTACCGTCGACGACGAAGCGTACTTCGGGGTACTTCTGCTTGATCTGCTTCGGTTCGTCGCCCACCTCATCAGCCGTCGAGGTCAAGGTCACTTCCTTGAGTCCACGACTCTTCCGCTTATAGCCACGGCTAATGACAGCTATACGGCGCTGCTCTCGCAGAATAGAGATGAGGAGCTCGACGTGGGGAGTCTTCCCCGTCCCACCTACGGTGATATTTCCCACACAGATTAGCGGGATGGGATAAGCCTGTTGCTTGAGTATCCCTTGGTCAAAAAGGAAGTTACGCAAGCCCACCCCCAGACCGTAGAGCCAGGAGAGCGGATAGAGGAGCGGATTATTGCGTTTCTTCATACACAAGGGCTAAGCGAAGGAAGAAGAATGGCTGAGGGGCTATCTCTTGACCTCTTAGAGGTTAGTAGGGAGAATAGCCGTAGGGGAGACGTGCAAGGACACCCGTATAGCGGAAGCCTTCGCGGAAGAACTCACGCACCTTCTTCTCCTCATCCGTCATAAAGAAGCTACGCAGACGAGCCGTAAAGCGCTCGGTCGTCTCGGAGGAAAAGAGGTTATCAAGGAAGCTCGAAGAAGTAGCCCCGTAGTCTACACCATAATTACTATGCAACCCAGCCAAGCGAGCTGCCAGACGGATAGCTGTCTCCAGCCCGCCTAATTCATCGACCAGCCCCAGCTCCTTGGCCTTAGCGCCGAGCCATACACGCCCCTGCCCAATAGAGTCTACGGCCTCGACAGGCATATCGCGTCCCGCAGAGACACGCGAGAGGAAGGTCTTATAGCCACGCTCGACCTGACGCTGAATCATCGCACCCTTCTCTGGAGTGAGTGGTCTCAGAAGCAACGCCATCGGATCGCTCATATTCATATCTGCATAGGGAGAAGTCTTGACCACATCAAGGCTGACCCCTAACTTGCGTCCCAGCTCCGAAGCATCGGGAAGAATCCCGAAAATCCCAATAGATCCCGTTAAGGTCACAGGGCTGGCAACGATGGCATCAGCAGCCGAAGCGATGTAATAGCCACCCGAGGCAGCAGCATCCCCCATAGAGACGACGACTGTACGTGACTTACGTAGCTCATAGACTTCGTGCCAGATCTGCTCCGAGAGGAAGGCACTCCCCCCTGGGGAATTAATGCGCAGGACGATGGCCTTAGCCGTAGAGTCATCTCTCAGCTCACGCAGCTGGCGAGTCAAATCGCTTGTAATCCCCTCGTTACTCAGAGGGCTATCCATAATCTCCCCTTCAGCAAAGAGCACCTTCACCACGTTATCATCGTCCGTGCGATTCTTGTCCAGTGGATCAGGTTCGTCAAGGAAGTCCGCGAGAGTTACTTGGGGTACATCAGCGGGCGAGTCTACGCCTAAGCGCTGGGCTATAAGGGGCTCTACATCCAGTCTGTAGGCCAAGGTGTCGACCAGATGCGCACGGACGAACGTCTCCGCATCATCAAAGGCACGCCCACTATCGGCAAAGGCACGCAGGCTATCAACCGAGATGGAGCGCGAAGAGGAAATATCACGCAGCATAAAGTCCCACAGCCCCGTCAAGTACTCAGTAATCTGCGCCCGATTGGGGTCACTCAGCTTGTCAAGCATATAGGGTTCGACAGCACCCTTATAGGTACCGACCTTGAAGATATGGGCTTTCACCCCGACCTTCTCTAACGCCTGGTGATAGAATGTAGGGGCAGAAGCTAAGCCAACCAACCCCACCATCCCCTGAGGATTCAGGATGATTTTGTCAGCTACTGAGGAGAGATAGTAGGCCTTCTGCTCGTAGGTATCGGCATAGGAGATGATGAACTTCCCCGAAGAGCGGAAGTCCTTGAGTGCCTCACGCAGGTCTACCGTCGATGCCATCCCAGCGTTATATCCCTCAAGATTGAGTAGATGCCTCGTATACGTGGATCGGCCTTAGCCTTACGAATACTCGCTAAGGCCTGAGAGAGGGAGACGGGATCTTCTCCTGACCCCATCCCTGGGACGAAGCTGCTTAGTTCGTCTTTAGTCACCAGCTCAGAGATGGTGCTTAAATCAATCTTCAGCACGCTACCATCACGTATCACGGTAGGGGTAGTGCTTGAGAGTAAGCTACCCACAAGCAGTACAATGAAGAAAAGGAAGGCAAAAATCGAACAGACGATGTTGGCTGCGATGAAGCCCACAAAGGAAGCTAAGACGGTCTTCCAGAAGCCTAATGGCTTACGCGGTTGTAGTGATTCTTCCATCAGAGGACGAAGTATAAAGGGGGACTTTCGTATTAATCAGGGCATAGCTCAACAGCTTAGCCTCAAGACAAATATAGTGAAAGGAGTACGATACCACAACTTTGCACACAGTCCCTAAACTTTTTACCAGCGATCCACTCACACCGAGAGTGGCTACTTCCACCAAAACAGCCCTCCTATCCAGGATACTTCGAGAGAAATCTAAGTACAGGAGCGCAAGACAACAAGCTCCCCCAAGCGCCTCGCTATATGACTACATGAGCGAAGCAATATAGCTCCGTGCTTCGAGCAATATAGCTTCATCCTCAGACCAATATTACTCTGCGCGTCAAGCTATATTGCTCCGCACTCTGACCTATATAGGTTCTCTGGGCAAGCAATAATGGGTTGCTCGCGGAGCACTCGAGCATCACTTGACCGACTCAGGAGGAAGGGGTATCGGCAAGACGAAGAGGTCGCACTTCCATAGAAGCAACAGGCAGTTTTCATCGACAAGAGCAGCAAATTCGTCCTTCTTTCGCACATCGGAAACCCATCCCAGGCAGAAGCCTGACATATTGGCGCAGAACGAGCGCGTGGCATCCCCTTTGCTCTTTGACACCTGATAACAGGTATATCCATCACACAAGATAAACTACAGACTCTATGAGTAAGCAAGGTAAAATCGGGGTAACGAGCGAGAACATCTTCCCCGTCATCAAGAAATTCCTCTATAGCGAACACGATATTTTCCTCCGCGAACTGGTATCTAACGCCGTCGACGCTTCACAGAAGCTCCGTACACTGGCCTCCGCAGGAGAGTTCAAGGGCGAGCTTGGCGACCTCAAGGTCTCCATCAGCTTCGATGCAGAAGCCAAGACCATCACCGTCAGCGACCGAGGCATTGGGCTGACCGCCGAAGAAGTAGAGAAGTACATCAATCAGATTGCCTTCTCTGGGGCTGAAGAGTTCCTGGACAAGTACAAGGATGACAAGGTCGCCATCATCGGACACTTTGGCCTGGGCTTCTACTCCTCCTTTATGGTATCCTCCCGCGTAGAGATCCAATCTCTCTCCTACCGCGAAGGTGCTGAGCCTATCCATTGGAGCTGCGAAGGCAATCCCGAATACCTCCTCGAGAAGGGTAGCCGTACCGAGCGTGGGACGGACATCATCCTCCACATCGACAGCGAGAGCGAAGAATTCCTCAGCAAGGACAGACTCTCTACCCTACTCAATAAGTATTGTAAGTTCCTCCCTGTGCCCATCGTCTTCGGCAAGAAGCAAGAGTGGAAGGATGGAGCTTATGTCGACACCGACGAAGACAACCAGATCAACGACGTTCATCCCGCTTGGACGAAGAAGCCTTCCGAGCTCAAGGACGAGGACTATACAGCCTTCTACCATCAGCTCTACCCACAGACCTTCGAAGAGCCTCTCTTCTGGATTCACCTCAATGTAGACTACCCCTTCAACCTCACGGGTATCCTCTACTTCCCTAAGGTGAAGAACCAAATGGAGCTCCAGCGTAACAAGATCCAGCTCTATGCCAACCAAGTCTTCGTCACCGAAGATGTCGAGGGTATTGTCCCCGAGTACCTCACCCTACTGCACGGGGTCATCGACTCGCCTGATATTCCGCTGAATGTCTCGCGCTCCTACCTACAGAGCGATGCACAGGTCAAGAAGATCTCCAACCACATTTCTAAGAAGGTAGCGGACCGCCTGGATGAACTCTTCCGCACCGAACGTAGCCTCTTCGAAGAGAAGTGGGAAAGCCTGAAGGTCTTCGTGCAGTACGGGATGCTCTCAGATGAGAAGTTCTACGACCGCGCGGTGAAGTTCGACCTCGTCACCGACATCGAAGGCAAGCACTTCACGCTGGACGAATACCGCACCCTCACCGAAGGAGAGCAAACCGACAAGGAAGGGCAACTCATCTGGCTTTACACCAACGACCGAAACAGCCAGTATACTGCTATCGAGCGAGCAAAGGCTAAGGGCTATTCCGTGCTCCTCTTAGACGGACCACTGGATGTACACGCCTATCCCAGCTGGAACAAAAGCTCGAGAAGACACGCTTCGTACGACGTCGACTCAGAC
>CAKMOP010000207.1 GCA_927910985.1 uncultured Porphyromonas sp.
GATGATACCACACGCGAGGTGTACGTCTACTTCTACTGTGGGGTTCCCACGCGAGTCGAGGATTTCACGCCCGACGATCTTGATAATTTCCATAAAACTAATCCGAATTAGCAAATCTATTTGTATAGAATTTTCTATCTCCCACAAAGGTACAACGAATTATATTATCATACCCCAACGCACGCTCACCCTTCATTCCTCTCCCAAAGAGTAGCGCACCGAAGAGCCACGTCAAGCCCCTGCTCCCTCAACGATCATACAGGGGGAATCAACCACGAGAGGAGCGCACTCATTCCTCTTGTGGAATACTTACGCTCCTTCCGTGGAACGCTAACTTTCCACCCGCTGGAAAGTTACCCCTACGCGCGAGGAGATAGCCCCACCCACCCAAAAAGACAAAGCGACTACGGGGAAAAGGTCGTACCTTTGTCTTCACCTATTACATATATGGAGATGGACACAAAGAAAATCACCCAAGAGCCTTACGATAAAGCCGACCTGGAGGAGGCCGTAGAGACTATGCGCCGTGGCGGCATTATCCTCTACCCTACCGACACCGTCTGGGGCATCGGCTGCGATGCGACCAATGAAGAAGCCGTGCGTCGCATCTATGCCCTCAAGCGCCGTGAAGACAGCAAGAGTATGCTCGTCCTCGTGGGTGAGACATACGAAGTCGAACGCCTCGTCAAAGAAATACCTGAAGTGGCGTACGACCTGATGGAGCTGGCCGTGCGTCCCATCACCATCATCTACCCTAACGCCTCGGGCGTAGCTCCCAACCTCTTAGGAGAAGGCAACTCCCTCGGCATACGTCAGAGCCGCGAGCTCTTCTCCTCTGCCCTCTGCAAGCGTCTACGCCGCCCCATCGTCTCCACGTCGGCTAACATCAGCGGCGAGCCCACCCCACTCTTCTTCTCAGGCATCAGCCCCGAGATCATCGCAGGCGTGGACTACGTCGTCAAGTATCGTCAAGGTGACGAGACGCCACGCGAGCCCTCTCAGATCATTATGCTCGGTCCCACGGGCGAGGTCAAGGTACTCCGTCCATAGCCCGCTGCCCCACCGATGTCTGCCCTCAGCAAAACCCTCACCCCGTTCCTCGACCGCATCATATGCTGGAGAGAGCGTCACATCAGCGAACGCTACTTCCTCCTCATCCTCAGCTTAGTCATCGGGGTGACGATGGCTCTTGTGGCGGCCTTCCTTAAGTTCATCATCCACCACACTGAGAGCTTCATCCTCCAGTACATCGATGAGCAGCGATATCTCTATCTGCTCTTCCCTGCCCTCGGGATCTTGCTCTCTCTACTCTTCGTGCGCTATATCGTCCGTGACGACATCAGCCACGGCGTGACGAAGGTACTCAGCTCCATCTCCCAGCGCAAGAGCCGCATCAAGCCCCACAACACCTGGTCCTCCATCATCGCCAGTGCCCTGACCATCGGCTTTGGAGGCTCTGTCGGTGCCGAGAGTCCTATTGTGATGACTGGGGCAGCCGTAGGATCGAACTTCGGAAGACTCTTCCGCCTCGAGCAGCGCAACCTAATGCTTCTCATCGGCTGTGGGGTCGCAGGGGCTCTCGGGGGGGTCTTCAAAGCTCCTATTACGGGTCTGGTCTTCGCCATCGAAGTACTCCTCCTGGACCTAACGATGGCTTCCGTCCTTCCCCTGCTGGTCAGCTCCGTCTCCGCGGCTGCTGTAGCCTACGTCCTCTCGGGGAAGGAGATTCTCTTCCAGTTCATCCAGACCGACCCCTACCACATCGAGCGCATCCCCCTGATGATTCTCTTAGGGGTGGTGTGCGGATTGATGTCGCTGTATTTCTCGAAGACGATGTTCCGCTTCGAGAGTGAGCTGAAGCGCATCAAGGATTTCCGCCTGCGCTATCTGATCTCAGCGGCACTCCTTTCCCTACTCATCTTCCTCTTCCCTCCCCTCTATGGCGAAGGATACGACTCGGTCAATATCCTCTTAGATGGGCAGTACACGCAGCTACTCGAGGGGAGCATCTTCGAAGCCTTCTCGAGCTCCTACTGGGTGGTCTTCGCCTTCTTCCTGCTGACCGTCCTCTTCAAGGTCTTTGCTTCCGTATCGACCAACTCGGGCGGTGGCTGTGGTGGGCTCTTCGCTCCTACGCTCTTTATGGGGGGACTGACGGGCTTTATCTTCTCCTATTTGGTGAACTATTTCAGTTCGCTCAGCGTCTTCATCTCGCCGAAGAACTACATCCTGCTCGGTATGGCTGGGCTGATGGCAGGTGTGATGCACGCACCACTGACGGGAGTCTTCCTCATCGCAGAGCTATCGGGCGGATACAATCTCTTCCTCCCCCTGATGCTCGTATCGCTGACTTCCTTCGCCACCATCCGCATCTTTATGCCCCACAGCATCTACTCCCTGCGTCTGGCCGAGCAAGGCAAGCTCCTCACCCACCAGAAGGATACAGCAGTGCTGACACTGATGAATCTGGAGAGCGTGCTCGAGCGCGACTTCGAGGTCGTATCACCTGAGATGAGCCTCGGTGAGATGGTCGGAGTCATCTCCGTCAGCCACCGCAATTCCTTCCCTGTGGTCGATGAGCGTGGGATACTCGTGGGCATTGTCGAGCTGGACAATGTGCGCAACATTATGTTCCGCCCCGAGCTCTATGATCGCTACAAGGTGCGCAAGATTATGGTTACTCCCGAGGTCAAAGTCTCCTCTGTCACACCGATGACCGAAGTGATGCGCCTCTTCGATGAGACCAAGGCGTGGAAGATGCCGGTCGTCGATGAGGAAGGTCGCTACCTCGGCTTCATCAGCAAGAGTGCCATCTTCAATAGCTACCGCGAGGTACTCAACGGCACCTTCATCGGGGACTAAGCCCCACCCTTCCCCTAACTATATATAATGTGTAGCCCTACCGTCATCTACGAAGACAACCACCTCCTGTGTGTCAGCAAGCGCCCTGGCGAGATCGTCCAAGGCGACAAGACTGGTGATGAACCGATGAGCGAAGCCCTCAAAGGCTGGCTCAAGGAGAAGTACAACAAACCAGGGAACGTCTACCTCGGTGTCATCCATCGCTTGGATCGTCCCGTGGGAGGACTCGTCCTCTTCGCCAAGACCTCGAAGGCACTGAGTCGAATGAATGAGCTCTTCCGCTCGGGAGACGTCTCCAAGCGCTATTGGGCTGTCGTCACGGCACGCCCGCCTAAGCACTCGACACCCTCGAGCAGTACCTCGTACGAAACGAAGCGCAGAACAAAAGCTATGTAGCTCGCCAAGGCGCAGCCACACCTGGGGCAAAACTCGCACGCCTCTCCTACCGCCTACTTGCCTCGGGAGAGCACTACCATCTCCTCGAGATCGAGCTACACACGGGGCGTCATCACCAGATACGCTGCCAGCTCGCCGCCCTCGGTTGCCCCATCAAAGGCGACCTGAAGTACGGAGCTCCACGGAGCAATCCCAACGGAAGTATCAGCCTACTATCAAGGCAGATATCCTTCACTCATCCCGTCAGCAAGATGCCTCTCACCCTCATTGCTCCAGTGCCAGACGAACGTCTATGGCACGACCTTGAGGCGAAGATCGAGCAGTAGTCTTGGTAGATTGAGAAAGTATTATTACCTTTGCAGTGCTCAAGCGATAAGGCAGAGCATTATATGGTGGTTGTAGCTCAGTTGTAGAGCGACTGGATTGTGGTTCCAGGTGTCGTGGGTTCGAATCCCATCTTCCACCCAGCAACTGAAGAGTGCTTGACTGATGCAGTCAAGCACTCTTCTTTTATAGCCCCCTTCCACTCATAGTGTCGACGCACCACCTACAGTACCTTTACCTCTTCACTCGCCCCACGGTCGAAGAGGACCAGCAACTCAGAGTCCTCCTCTCTGAGGTCATCGGCGCTATCCCCTCCGCACATCGACTCCTCGGAGAGTCTGTATAGCCTCCCTCAGCCAAACGGCACGAGCGAAGAATGCCTGCGTCGCCGTCTACTCCAGAGGCTCATCCCCTGGGGACGCGCACATCACAGCGCCTTCTACCTTCCCTCCAGCACAGCGAATGAGCCAATCACTCACGTAGCCTTCGATCTCGATGGCACACTCACTACGACCGAGCTCTTACCCGAGCTGGCACGACTCTCGGGTTGCTCCGAAGAGATGACCCAGCTTACCGAGGATGCGATGGCAGGCACGACACCTTTCCGTGAGAGCTTCCTGCACCGCACGCAGCTCCTGCACGGCCTTTCTCTGAGTGACCTACACTCCGTCATCCGTAGCATCCCCCTGCCAGCCGACACCGAAGCACTGCTCCGTGAACTCGTATCCACCCTCCCGACAGCCATCATCACGGGAGCATATCAGCCCTTCGCCGAAGAAATCAGCCGCCGTGTCGGCATCACGACCTTCGTCGGCAGTGCCGTGCGCTATACCGCTGACGGCTCCTTTGCGGGGATCCTCCCTGAGGGCATCATCGACGCGCA
>CAKMOP010000208.1 GCA_927910985.1 uncultured Porphyromonas sp.
CTTCTACAGCCAAGGCTTCGACTTCGTCACCGACTACGACAAGGTACTCGATGCCGCTCACCCCTCAGGCAGTACAGGCACTGACGAAGAAGCTCTACGACTCTAAGGATCGCACGAGCATCCTCTTCCGCTCCACGGAAGTCAAGGAGAAGAAGTAACGCGCTCTCCCCTACGCTAAGCGACAAGCCGGACTCCCCCTGATGAGGAGCCCGGCTTGTTGCTTAGTGAACAAAAAGCACACTCTGACGCTTATCATACCAACGAGCAGTATTCTATCACCTCGTAGCAACTAACACAACAATGAAGAAAGTCATCCTCAGCCTCGCCCTGATCTCCGCAGGTATCTTCTCTACCTACGCTTGCTCAGCCAAGGCTTCGAGCACCACAGCCTCGACGGAGACTGCAGCTGCACCAAGCGAAGCAGCAGCCGACGACAAGGCAGCCGAAGGTGCTATCAAGCACATCGACGCAGCTTACATGCGCAAGTTCATCTGGGATTATAAGGAAGAGCCCACCAAGTTTGTCTTCAAGGGCAGCCGTCCTGCTATCGTCGACTTCTACGCCGACTGGTGCGGTCCCTGCCGTCGCCTCGGGCCAAAGCTCGAAGCCGTAGCCAAGAAGTACGCTGGCAAGATCGATGTCTACAAGATCAATGTCGACAAGGAGCCCGAACTGGCTAATATCTTCGGCGTCCAGAGCATCCCTATGTGTCTCTTCATCCCCATGAAGGGTACGCCTATTCAGACCCTTGGTGACCTCGCTCCTGACCAGATCGAAGAGAGCATCAGCCAGATCTATCCCGCTGCAAAGAAGTAAACTTCGCACGCCACGAACACAGACTACAAACGACAATCCCCACACCGCCGCTTGGCCGTGTGGGGATTGTCGTTTCTTCGTCTACAAAGGAAGACTTACTTCTTCGCAGGACGAGGGATGAAGTCAAAGCCCGTATAGGGGCGAAGAGCTTCAGGGATGCGAATGCCTTCAGGCGTCTGATTGTTCTCCAAGAGCGCTGCGACGATACGGGGAAGAGCCAAGGCACTCCCGTTGAGCGTGTGCACCAACTGGACACCCTGCTCGGAGTCACGGTAGCGGCAACGTAAGCGGTTAGCCTGATAGCTCTCAAAGTTCGACACGGAGCTCACCTCGAGCCAGCGCTTCTGTGCGGCAGAGAAGACTTCGAAGTCATAGGTCAACGCACTGGTGAAGCTCATATCACCCCCACTCAAGCGAAGGATACGCCAGGGAAGCTCAAGCTTAGTGACGAGCGTCTCTACATAGGCGACCATCTCATCGAGACGCTGATAGCTGCGCTCGGGCTTATCGATGCAGACGATCTCAACCTTATCGAACTGGTGGAGACGATTCAGACCACGTACATCCTTGCCATAGGAGCCAGCCTCACGACGGAAGCAAGCGGAGTAAGCCGTATTGCGTACAGGCAGATCCTTCTCCTCGAGGATGACATCCCGGTAGATATTGGTCACAGGCACCTCCGCCGTGGGGATGAGGTAGAGATTATCGAGGGTAGCGTGATACATCTGCCCTTCCTTGTCGGGCAGCTGACCCGTGCCATAGCCCGAATCTTCGTTGACGACGTAGGGAGGCTGCACCTCGAGGTAGCCCGCTTCGCGTGCATTGTCGAGGAAGAAGTTGATGAGTGCACGCTGCAGACGTGCGCCATAGCCCTTGTAGACAGGGAAGCCTGCGCCCGAAATCTTCACGCCCAGCTCGAAGTCAATGAGGTCGTAGTCCTTAGCCAGCTCCCAGTGGGGCTCGGCAGCAGCATCGAGGGCGGGCATCTCACCACCCGTCTTGACGCAGACGTTATCCTCAGCCGTAGCACCTTCGGGCACGATGTCGGCAGGGAGATTAGGGACGGAGAGGAGGATTTCACGAATCTTCGCTTCTGCTTCCGTCTTCTTTTCCTCGAGGCTCTTGCTCAGTTCCTTGAGCTGAGCTACCTGAGAGCGGATTCCTTCGGCCTGCTCCTTTGCCCCCTGCTTCATAAGATCACCGATCTCCTTAGCGAGGGCTTTCTGACGTGATAGTGCTGCATCCAGCTCCTGCTGCGAACGGCGACGAATCTCATCGAAGTTCAGGACTTCGGTCAGAGCTTCGCGTGCTTCGAACTGCTTCTTACGGAGGCGCTCGATGACCGCCTCGGTATTCTCCTTGATTTGCTTAAGTGTAAGCATAATGTCTTATAATGAGAGAAGGTCGCTCCCTCAGGGCTTTGAAGACCCTTCTGGAGCAACCTTCGGTTGACTTATCTGACGTGTGCTCCGTCTTAGGCCTCAGCCGCGATGGAGACGTACGATCGGTCGTTCTTCTTACGCGTGAAGACTACCTTACCGTCGATGAGTGCATAGAGCGTGTGGTCCTTACCGATACCTACGCCTGCACCTGGGTGATGCTGCGTGCCACGCTGGCGGACGATGATGTTACCAGCCTTAGCGTGCTGACCACCGAAGAGCTTTACTCCGAGTCGCTTACTTTCTGATTCGCGTCCGTTCTTGGAGCTACCTACACCTTTTTTTGTGTGCCATTGTTCTATGTCTAAACTAATGCGGTGATACAATGCTTGATTAAGCTACGATTTCCTTGACGAGGACTTCGCTGAACTGCTGGCGGTGACCATTGAGCTTGCGATAGCCCTTGCGGCGCTTCTTGTGGAAGACCAGAACCTTGTCGCCCTTGACCAGCGGCGTGATGACTTCGCACACGACCTTGGCTCCGGCTACGACGGGCGTACCTACGGTGACAGCACCATCCTTGTCCACGAGGAGGACCTTATCAAACTCTACTACTGCGCCACTTTCTGCACCCTTGACGTGGTGGATGAAGAGGCGACGGCCCTGCTCTACGTTGAACTGCTGGCCCTGAATGTCTACGATGACGTACATTATCGTTGATAACTAAAAAGTTAGCCCCGTAGGGTGCCACCCGCTCCACGGCGGAGGGATAGACTTCTTCTCCTACCCTACATAGGAAATTCG
>CAKMOP010000209.1 GCA_927910985.1 uncultured Porphyromonas sp.
GGAGCTTAGTGTAGCGGCGATGCGCCCATATATAATGTAGGAAGGCTTCATCGTGTGTCGGTATTAGGCTTAGGTCGGCAAGGAGCGTCACTCCAAGCGGTCGTAGGGAGGGAACTCCGAGAGGAAGGCGTAGGTCATCTTCTCATAGTCGATCCGACAGAGCAGGTGCTCCAGTCCGTTGCTCAGCACCAAGTACGGCACGCGCAGGACATAGTTGTAGCGGACGATCTGCTGCAGGACGGTCTCGGTGAGTGCCACGTGCGGCGCCTTGTACTCCAGGATCATCTGCGGTCGAAGCGCCTTGTCATAGAGGAGGGTATCGCACCGCTTCACCGTCTCCCCGAGGCGCAGAGCGACCTCATTCTGCATCAGTGGCTGCGGATAACCTAAGTCATCGATGAGGTAGCGAACGAAGTGCTGACGCACCCATTCCTCGGGCGTCAGACGGACGAACTTACGGCGCAGGTCGTCATAGACATAGGGCTTCCCTTCACGCTGCTCGAGACGAAGACGACACTTCGGCAGGTTTAACTCAATCATGCTTATCTTTGCAACAAGTACTTCATTAGGCTCTTTTCCACGAGCTCATCCCCACGAAAGTACGCATAATTACAGCATAAATGCCCACCTACGACGAGATCATCCGCGCGCTCAAGCAACGGAAGCCCCAGCGTGTCTACCTGCTCGCTGGCGACGAACCACTCTTCATCGACCAAATCGCCTCCTTCGCAGCTAAGGAGTTCATCCCTGAGGAGGAGCGAGACTTCAACCAGAGCATCCTCTATGGGGCGGAAGTCACGGCGCGCACGATCCTCCTCGAAGCACTGCGCTTCCCGATGATGGGGACACACGTCCTCGTCCTCGTCCGTGAGGCGCAGCAGGTGCGCGACCTCGACACCATCGCAGCCCACCTCGACGACTTCCCGAGAGCACGTGCCTCATCCTATGCTACAAGAAGAAGGCCGACAAGCGCAAGGCCCTCTACAAAGCCATCAGCGAGCGAGGCGGCTTCTACGAGTCGGCGAAGATGTACGACTCCAAGCTCCCCGACTTCATCATCAAGAGCTTTGCGGCTCGGCATCTGGAGATCGATCCACGCACAGCTCACCTGATGGCCGACAGTACGGGCAATGATTTAGAGAAGATACTCAACGAGGTCGAGAAGATTGCTTTAGCCCTCTCCCAGCAGGGGAAGCGCACCGTCACGCCCGAAGTCATCGAGTACTATATAGGTGTAAGCAAGGAGTACAACAACTTTGAGCTCCTCACCGCCCTCATTCGCCGTGACGCAGCACGCGCCTTCCGCATCGCCCTCTACTTCGCCTCCGACGAGCGCAATCACCCGATTCAGATGACGCTCTCCACCCTCTTCGGCTTCTTCTCAAACCTGATGGCGGTCTACTACCTTCCCCAGCCCAACGAGCGCACTATCGCTGACCTACTGAAGGTACAGCCCTTTGTAGCACGCGACTACGAGACGGCTCGCCGCAGCTATTCGGCTGCACAGGTCTTCGCCATCATCCATCAGCTGCGCCTCATCGATGCCTATTCCAAGGGCGTAGATGCGAATATCCCCACCAGTCAGCTCTACTCCGAGCTCGTCTCACGTATATTGGCCGCCTAAGCATGCAGCGCAAAGAGTACCTCCAGGCCTTTATAGCCCACACCAACCGCAACCTTTTCCTCACCGGCAAAGCAGGCACAGGGAAGACCACCCTCCTGCACTACATCAAGGAGCATACCTATAAGAACTGCGTCATCGCTGCCCCCACAGGCATCGCTGCGCTCAACGCTGGTGGGACGACCCTTCACTCCCTCCTCCAGCTCCCCATAGGGGCATTCGTCCCCGACTCCATGGCGCAGCTCCCCTCGACCCCCAATCAGCTGCTGGTCACGCCGCGCGACTTCCGCCGACACATCCACCTGCAGGAGCGCAAGATCCGCCTACTGCGTGCCCTCGAGCTCTTAGTCATCGATGAGGTGAGTATGCTTCGTGCCGACACGCTCGACCTCATCGACCTGCTCCTGCGCAGTGTGCGCCGCAGTCCGCTCCCCTTCGGTGGGGTGCAGGTGCTCTTCATCGGAGACCTGATGCAGCTTCCGCCCGTGGTCAAGCCTCAGGAATGGGAGGTGCTTAGGCAGTATTATCCCAGCCTCTTCTTCTTCCACGCGCACGTCCTGCAGCGGTATCCTCCGCTCTACATCGAGCTGACGCACGTCTATCGCCAGCAGGATACGGGCTTCATCGACCTGCTGAACCACCTACGCTATAGCGCACTCACCCCCGAGGATATGCAGTGGCTACGTGGGCGCATCGACCCGACCTTTGACCCTATCAAGAGTGACGGCTACGTGACGCTGACCACGCACAATGCCCGTGCCGAAGAGATTAACCGCAAGGCGCTTGAGGCTCTTCCTGGGGCTTATCAAGACTACCACGCCGTCATCTCTGGGGACTTCCCCGACCATCTCTACCCCATCGAGCCCATGCTTCGCCTCAAGGTCGGGGCGCGTGTGATGCTCATCAAGAACGACCTCCAGCAGCCCCGCCGCTTCTACAATGGGATGCTTGCCACCGTAGAGGAGATGACCGACAAGAAGCTCATCGTACGGCTGGAGAACGGCGAGTCTCTCGACGTCCCCTCCTACAGCTGGGAGAATGCGCGCTACCGTCTCAACGAGGACACGGGCGATACCGAGCCCGAAGTCCAAGGGGTCTTCAAGCACTTCCCCATACGCTTAGCCTGGGCCATCACCATACACAAGAGCCAAGGGCTGACCTTCGATCGTGCCGCCATCGACCTTGAGGCGGTCTTCGCTTCGGGGCAAGCCTACGTAGCCCTCTCACGACTGCGTAGCCCCGAAGGACTCATCCTCCTCTCCCCCTTGGGTGCAGACACCCTCTCCGTTCCCGCTGAGATTACCAACTACGAGACCACGCGCGCCAGCGATGACGAGCTGCACGACTGTCTCCTCTCCGACAAGCTCAACTACTGGCTCCAGCAGGCAACACAGGCCTTCAGCTGGAGTGCCCTCCGCTGATCTCTCCGCCAGCACGCCTTCAGCTACCGCATGGAGAGCGACCGCAGCAGAAAAGTCGCTTCGGGGACTGGGCACACGAGCAGTCGGCTCGCGTCGACGACCTGCGCCAAGTAGCCGACCGCTTCGTCCTCCAGCTCCAAGGACTCTTCAGTGAAGGCGAAGCTGCTCTACCAAAGATCGCCGAGCGAACAC
>CAKMOP010000210.1 GCA_927910985.1 uncultured Porphyromonas sp.
CAATGCCCTACGCACACAGCTCTCCCCCACCACCCTCCAGCAGTGGCAAGCCGACCCACAGAGTCTGCTCAATGACCCAGCAGGCCGATGACTTCCACCACTACCGCGGAGCCGACTATGACGCTCAGCGTCTGCCCATCCTCCAGCGATATAAGTACTACAATGGTACCGAGGGCAACTCCTCCGTGCGCCGTGGAGGGGATGGCTACAGCACCGCGGCGACCGTCACCCCCCGACACCGAAGACATCAACGGTGACTACAGCATGAACGAGCTCAACCGCTACTACGAGTGGAAGATTTCGCTCCGCCCTGAGGACTTGGTCGCAGGGCGTGGCTTCATCACCAGCAGTAGGCGTGTCGAGGTCGAGCTACGCAATGGGAAGACCTCCCCTGTCACGTGGTATCAGTTCAAGGTACCGCTCTCCGCCTTCACCAACCGTATCGGAGGGATGAGCGACCTGAGAAGTGTGCGCTTTATGCGCCTTTTCCTCTCAGGCTTTGAGCGTGAGACGCAGCTGCGCTTTGCCTCGCTACGCTTAGTGCGCGGCGATTGGCGCACCTATATTGGTAGTTTGGATGAAGGCACGCCCTCACCGAGCGAGCGCACGCACTTCTCCGTCACCTCGGTCAATATCGAGGAGCACGCCGACCGCTCTCCCGTGAGCTACACCCTTCCTCCGGGGGTATCCCGCTCCATCGATGCCCAAGGGAGTCAGAGCCTCCAGCAGAATGAGCAAGCCCTCTCCCTCCGCCTCGAAGACCTCCCTGCAGGAGAAAGTCGCGCCGTCTACCGCCGTGTGCAATACGATCTGCGCCGCTACCGTCGCCTCCAGCTCTTCGCCCACGCCGAAGCCCTGCTCGGGGATCTCTCGGGACTGGAGGATGGTGATATGACGCTCTTCGTGCGCCTCGGCTCGGACTACACGCAGCACTATTACGAATATAGCCTACCGCTCACGCTCACCCCTGCAGGGCGGTACAGCAGCCTCAATCCCAGCGACCGCCGCCGTGTATGGCCTGATGCCAATCGCATGGATCTACGTCTGGACGACCTTATTAGTCTCAAGCGTAGCCGCAATACCGCACTCGGCACAGGCGCAGGGGGCGCATCGCTCTACCGCCCATTCTCCCGTCCCGATGCCACGAACCCCACGCACACGCTCACTGTCCTCGGCAATCCCACGCTCGCTAACGTGCGAGCGCTGGTCATCGGCGTGCGCAATCGATCGGGGCAGACACGTAGCGTCGAGGTCTGGGTCAATGAGCTCCGCGCCAGTGACTACCACGAGGAAGCAGGCTGGGCGGGGCAAGTGCATAGCCGTCTCCAGCTCGGGGAGTTGGGCGAAGCAAACCTGCGGGCCCAATATACCTCGGCGGGCTTCGGGGCAATTGAGGCCCCCTTGATGAGCCGCACCCTCGAGAGCCGGCGCTCGTTCCAGTTCGCCTCCTCTCTCGAAGTAGGGCAGTTACTCCCCCCCGAAGCGAAGCTCTCCCTCCCCATCTACTACACGGTGAGTGACGAAGTCGTCACGCCACAGTACAATCCCTTGGATGAAGATGTAAAGCTCAGCGCAGCACTTAGCGACCTACCCACCGAGCAAGCAAAGAAGGAACTACGCGCACGGAGTCTCACGCACCGCCGCAGCCAAGGTCTTTCCCTATCGAAGGTATCTGTGGGCATCCGCTCCTCCGAGCCTATGCCCTACGACCCTGCCAATCTCTCGCTCAGCTACGGACGCAATACCTCCACCGAAGAGACCCCCGACATCGAATATAGTCACCACCTCGACTGGCACGCTACACTGCGCTACGACTACGCCCCGACCTTCCAGCCACTCCACCCCTTTGCGAAGGTTTCGGGAGCAAGTCCGTGGGCAGACTTCCTACGTCAGTACACCTTCACACCGTGGCCCAGCCGCCTCGTCCTGGAGACCTCGATGCTCCGCCGCTATGACGAAGAGCAACTGCGTAACCTCGGCGATGGCCTGAGCGACACACGCCTACCAGCGACCTTCGCCCAGCAGTTCATCTGGAATCGCCGTCTGCAGCTCAACTGGAACCCCACACGCTCGCTCCAGTTTGCCCTCACCTCGGGCACCGATGCCCGCATCGAAGAGCCACACGTCCAGGTCAATCGCCAGCTCCAGCCCGACACGTGGCGTATCTGGCGTGATTCCGTCGAGCAGAGCATCCGTCAGGGAGGTACTCCCGTGCACTACGCCCAGCAGGCGAGCCTCAGCTACCAGCTCCCCACAGCCGACATCGCCCCGCTGTCCTTCATCCGCTCACAGCTCAGCTACAGCAGCGCCTACTCGTGGGACAGAGGAGCCGTCCTTCCCGACCCCAATATCCGCTTAGCGCATACCCTCTCCGCTCAGGGGGCACTCGAGTCAACCACTCAGCTCCAGCTCCATCAGCTCTACCAGCGCATCCCAGCTTTAGCACGTCTGGAGCAACGCTTTGGCTCAGGAGCGAGCAGCTTTGATGGTAGGACGAAGGGCAAAGCCTCGGGAAGCGACCTCCTTGACCGTCTCCTCTATGCCCTCTTGATGGTGAAGGATGTCGCACTCACCTACCGCACGACACGTAGCACCCTCCTCCCAGGCTTCCTCCCCACGATACGCGCCATCGGCGGGCAAGGCTCTTCGGCGGGTATCCTTACCCCTGGCGTAGCCTTCTCCCTCGGGCTAAGCGATGCCGACTTCATCGACCAGTTGGCTCAGCGTGGTGACCTTTTAGTCTCGACCGAGCACCTCACCCCCGGGGTCTTCACACAGACACGCACCATCGACCTACGCGCCACGCTCCAGCCACTCAGCCACCTCAGTATCACCCTCACAGGCAACCACACCCGCACCGACCGCACCGAGATACAATATATGTATGCAGGGCGACCACGCCTCTACGGCGGAGACTTCACGATGACGACCATCGGGCTCAAAGGCTTCTTTGCCCCCCTACGTAGCGAAGCAGGCTACCGCTCGGAGACCTTCGCCACCCTCTTAGAGCTCAGAGAGCTCTTTGCCCGCAGGCAGGAGACAGCCAGTGGCTTAGGAAGGGGACTCTCCCTGGATCGCAACGCCCCCGCAGCCCTCATCCCAGCCTTCAGAGCCACCTATATGTACGGAGCGCAGCGTGGCAAGAAGGGGCTCACCGCCCTCCCTAACCTCCTCGGGAGCTCCCGAACTGGTCGGTGAGCTACACTGGTCTCGGCGACCTTCCCTTCCTCAAGCGGCACTTCCGCAACGTCACCCTGCGCCACACTTACCGCGCGACCTACACTGTCGGGGGCTTCTCCTCCTTAGCAGGGTGGCAAGGAGCCCACCCCGATGCCGTAGGAGTCTTGAGCGAAAGCGGTGCCAGCAATAGCGGTACGCCCAGTAGCCAACGGATCAGCTATGCCTACGATATTCCTTCGGTCGCCCTGCAAGAGAGCTTCTTCCCCCTCGTCGGGCTGGAGATGACCTGGCTCAATGGTGTCGGGATGAGTACCCAGTGGCGGCAGAGCCGTGGGGCTGTCCTTCACCTCGGATCACGCTCCCTCATTGAAGCCCTATCACGAGAACTGAGTATCTACCTCACCTACAAGATCGACGACTTCAGTAGCCTCATCAGCCCCACCACGGTTCGGCGCAGGAAGCGACGCACCACGCAAGCCCCCAGCGCAAGCCCCACCCACGGCCTCACCCTCAAGGGTGAATATGCCCACCGCCGCACGCTCACCCTCCTGCGCCAAATCGAAGAAGGCTATACGCAAGCTACCTCGGGCATCATCGACCAGCGTCTGCGTCTGAGTGCCGCCTACGAGCTCAGCCGTCAGCTCTCCCTCGAAGGGTACTACGAATACAGCCGTAATGTCCCCTTGGTCAGTAGCTACTCCTTCCCCATCTCCACCAGCAGCTACGGACTCTCCCTACGCGTCACCCTCGACAACTAAGGGGTACGCACACCCCTCGCGCAAGACGGAGGACAATGCTCCACCCGTGGAACAAATAGGTTCCTCGGATGGAATGGATACTTTCCAACCGAGGAAAGGAAATTTTCCACCTCTGGAACCTTTGGAGGAAGAAGCTGGAACAAGGGGAATAATCGCTACTTTTGTGCCCGTAATTCCTCTTTACAATAAGTATGACTTCTGACACGACTCCGCTCAGTCCCCTTCGTAAGGGCATCGCTGGCGTTCAGTATCTCTTCGTAGCCTTTGGAGCCACCGTCCTCGTCCCCCTACTCGTAGGGCTCGACCCATCGACGGCACTCTTCTCGGCAGGTATTGGTACGCTCCTCTTCCACCTGGCGACCAAAGGCAAGGTCCCTATCTTCCTCGGCAGCAGCTTCGCCTTCATCGCACCTATTATCAGCGCCACGCAGCTCTATGGGCTCAGCGGGGCGCTCTTTGGTTGTATCGGGGTGAGCGCCGTCTATCTGGTGATGTCGCTCTTGATCCGACTCTTCGGCCTGCGCTTCATCTCGCGCCTCTTCCCTCCCGTGGTCATCGGCCCGATCATTATGCTTATCGGGCTCCTCCCTCTCAGGCGCCAGCGGTCAAGATGGCTGCGACCAACTGGCCCTTGGCGACCATCTCGCTGGCTACGGCCATCATCGTCACCCTCTACGGGCGCGGTATCGCCAAGCTCATCCCGATCTTCCTCGGGATCATCGTGGGCTATCTGGCGGACTTACTCTTCTTCGAAGTAGACCTCAAGCCCATCTCAGAGGCTGCTTGGTGGAGTCTTCCGCAGATTACCCTACCGCAGACCTTCTCCCTCCAGCCCATCCTCTTTATGATTCCCGTGGCTATCGCTCCCGTCATCGAGCATATCGGTGATGTGTACGTGGTGAATAGCGTCGCAGGGAAGAACTTCGTCAAGGATCCAGGCCTGCATCGCACTATGCTCGGTGATGGCATCGCCTGTCTCTTTGCCTCGCTCGTCGGTGGCCCTCCTGTGACGACCTACTCTGAGGTCACGGGCGCGATGTCGCTGACGAAGATCACCGACCCAATCGTCTTCCGCATCGCAGCCGTCACGGGCGTACTCTTCTCCCTCATCGGCAAGGTCAGCGCCCTACTACGTAGCATCGACCAAGCCATCCTCGGGGGGATTATGCTTCTGCTCTTCGGTACCATCGCAGGCGCGGGCATCACGAGCCTGCTCCACAGTAAGGTTAACCTCGCCTCTTCGCGCAACGTGGTGATCATTTCCGTCACCCTCACCACCGGCATCGGAGGCGCGGCACTCTCCTACGGCTCCTTCTCCCTCTCAGGCATCGGACTCTCAGCCGTCATCGCCGTAGTGCTGAACCTGCTCCTCCCCGAGCGTCAGGAGGATCGTCAAGACAACACAACGCAACATTAATTCACCCTTCATATTCCTTATGCGACATCTCTATCGTATCGCTCTTGTCCTCCTGCTCACCACCCTCGGGGCACAGGCGCAAAACATCCAGCTTCACTACGACCTCGGTAGCCAGCTCTACCAAAAAGATCAGCCCACGCGCCCCGCACTCACCACCACCGTCGAGCTCTTCCGCCCGGACAGATGGGGGAATACCTTTTTCTTCGTGGACATGAACTACCAGAACGAAGGAATCAGCTCCGCCTACTGGGAGATCGCACGCGAGTTCAAGCTCGCTCATACTCCGCTGGCTCTGCACCTTGAATACAACGGCGGGCTAACGAATCAGTTCTCGTTCAACAACGCCTACCTGGCGGGGTTCACCTACGCTTGGAACCAGTCCGACTACCAAGCAGGCTTTACCTTCACCCCGATGTACAAGTACCTGGCACGTCAAGAGCGTCCGCACTCCTTCCAGCTGACGAGCACGTGGTACGTGCATATGGCAGGCGGCAAGCTCTCCTTTATGGGCTTCGCCGACTTCTGGGGTGACCGCCAAATCGGCACGGGGGACAACAACCTCATCTTCCTCTCTGAGCCCCAGCTGTGGGTGAACCTCAACAAGTTCGCAGGCGTTAGTCCACGATTCAACCTCAGTATCGGTACCGAATGGGAGATTAGTCACAACTTCGCCGTAGACAAGAAGACCATCATCAACCCCACGCTCGCCCTCAAGTGGACCTTCTAACCTTCCACGAATAGATACACTATGCAAGCACTCTATCGTCTTGTGGGCTTTGACCCCACGAAGTATAAGCTCCGCACCGAGCTCCTCTCTGGGCTGACGACCTTCCTCACGATGAGCTACATCTTAGCGGTCAACCCCGACATCCTCAGCTCCGCAGGGATGGACAAAGGGGCCGTCTTCACGGCTACTGCCCTGGCCTCGGCTGTCGGTACGCTCCTCATCGCCTTCCTCGCCAAGCTCCCCTTCGCCCAAGCGCCCAGTATGGGGATCAACGCCTTCTTCGCCTTCACCCTCGTGATGGGTATGGGCTATAGCTGGCAAGCAGGGCTCGCTGCCGTCTTCGTCGAAGGGGTGATCTTCATCCTGCTGACGGCCTTCAACATCCGCGAGCAAATCGTCCGCTGCATCCCGAAGAACCTCCGCTTCGCTATCTCCGCAGGGATTGGCTTCTTCATCGCCTTCATCGGACTGAAGAACGCGGGGGTCATCGTCGCTCACCCTGCGACCTTCGTAGCACTCGGCCCCTTCACTCCGACCTCCGTCTTAGCGGTCATCGGGGTCATCATCAGCGGCGTGCTGATGACGCTACGTGTGCGTGGCGCCCTCTTCTACAGCATCGTACTCTGCACACTCATCGGGATTCCCCTCGGCGTGACGCAAATCCCCGATAGCTTCGTTCCTGTATCCTTGCCTCGTTCGCTCGCTCCGACCTTCCTGCAGTTCGACTTCAAGGCTCTGCTTAATATGGATATGGCGCTCACCATCTTCGCCCTCGTCTTTATGGATATCTTCAATACGGTCGGGACGCTCATCGGTGCTGCAGCTAAGACCGAGATGATGGACTCCGAAGGCAACGTGAAGAACATCAAGGAGGCAATGATGGCCGACGCCTTAGCTACCTCCATCGGAGCTGTCTGCGGGACATCAACCGTGACGACCTTCGTGGAGAGCGGAGCAGGGATTGCCGAAGGAGGACGCACCGGTATGACGGCCTTCTCTACGGCTATGCTCTTCGTTCTGGCACTCTTCCTCTCTCCCCTCTTCCTGCTGATTCCCTCAGCAGCGACGACAGGAGCCTTGGTGCTGGTCGGCGTCCTGATGCTCAGCTCCATCCAGGATATTGACCTGATGGACATCTCCGAAGCTCTCCCCAGCTTCATCACTGTGCTGACGATGGTGCTTACCTACAACATCGCCGAAGGGATGGCTCTTGGGCTCATCTCCTACACACTGGTCAAGCTCCTCAGCGGTCAGTGGCGTCAGGTCTCTGTGACCCTCTACATCGTCTCTGCCCTCCTGGTGCTGCGCTACATCTTAGCGATTTAAGCAACCACACGAATAAGTAGCGAAGCCCCCTCCCCTTCACGACCTGAACGATGGTCTGCAGGGAGGGGGCTTCGGTGCTCTGTCTTACTTGTCACTTCACGGGAGCGAACTACCCGGCCCTCCATATATAATTATTGTACGCGCGAGGGAGCATCCTCATCCACCTCTGAGGGTAGCACCATCGCCAAGCGAAGAGCAAGCCTTTTTTACCAAAAGGATGTATCTTTGCACCACTAAGTTGAATGATTGCATGTAGAGGCCCTTCGCCCTACTCCTATGTATATGTCGCTCGCAGAGATTCACGCTACACGCTACATCCGCGCCTCCTTCTTTTGTCTCTTCTTCACCCTGATCTTAGCTCCGCTTCAGATGCAAGCACAGCAGCTCTTCACCGTGGTCATCGACGCTGGTCACGGAGGAAAGGACTCAGGCACCGTAGGTAACGGCGGGAAAGAGAAGGATATCACCTTAGCTGTAGCCCTGCTTGTCGGCAAGAAGATCAGCGCAGCACATCCCGAAGTACGCGTACTCTACACGCGCAGTACGGATGTCTTCGTGGGACTGCAGGCACGTGCAGACTTTGCCAATAAGCACAAAGCCTCGATGATGCTCAGCATCCACGTCAATAGCGCACCCTCGCGGGATGTCTACGGGACGGAGACCTATGTCTTAGGGATTGCGAAGTTCGCCAATAACCTCAGCGTAGCGATGCGCGAAAACAAGGCGATGCTCCTCGAGAGCAACTACAAGACCACCTACCGAGGCTTCGACCCGACCTCAACGGAGAGCTACATTATGTTTGACCTGATGCAGGATGCTTACTTCAACAAGAGCATCGAGCTGGCCAACAAGATTCAGCGACAGTATCGTGCATCAGGCCGCTATAGCCGTGGTGTACGACAGGACATCCTCTGGGTACTGAGCCAATCGGCTATGCCCAGCGTCCTCACCGAAATAGGGTTCCTCTCCAACGCCAGCGAAGCTGCCTTTATGCTCAGCGACGCTGGACAGCAAGCCATCGCCTCCTCCATAGCAGCGGGATTCAGCTCCTACTACCGCACCTATCGGGGTAAGAGTCCCCGCATCAAGGAGGAGAAGGAGTCCGACAGCGTAGAGAGCAAGCGTCGAGACGAAGAGCCAGCCAGTAGCAGCGACTCCTTCGCCCAGCCTACCGCCGAGCAGGAATCCCCACGCTCCTCCTCCGTCGAGCGTAGCAGCCGCAAGAGACAAGTACAGGAGCAAGAGAAGAGCAACACCTCAGACAACGATAAGAGCAAGAAGAGCCGCGAGGAAAAAGCCGACGCCCAGGGGATTACCTACCGCGTCCAGTTCCTCTCCAGCCCCGACAAGATTGACACTGAGGATACTCGCTTCCGCAAGCTACCCACAGCCGTAGAGCGAGTAAAGGTCGCACACGGCTACCTCTATCTCCTCGCCCCCACCACATCCAAGGTCGAAGCACAGAAGCAACTACGTGCCCTACCCAAGACCTACCGCGATGCCTACATCGTACGCTACAGAGGCAAGACGCGCCTCTAAGTCAGAGACTCCCCTACCATATATATAGTATATAGAGATACGTATGAAGATAAAGAAAGAGGTACAGATCGGGCTCTTAGCCCTTGTCGCTATTGCCTTAGGCTATATTGGGCTGAACTTCCTCAAGGGCATCGAAGTCTTCAAGAAGACTACGACCTATTACGCTCACTTCGACAATCTAAGTGGGATTAC
>CAKMOP010000211.1 GCA_927910985.1 uncultured Porphyromonas sp.
TGATGTCGAGGAGCTCTATTTCGTCGATGACGAGCGTCTTAGCCTTGAGCTCGAAGTCGCGTCCCTTGCGTGCTAAGTCGTAGGCACGGCGTCCGTCGACCTTGACGGCGGAGAAGGCTGGGGGCACCTGCTCGATGGTGCCGATGAAGCCCTTGAGGGCGGCTTCGACACTTTCGCGAGTGATGTGCTCGGTGGGGAAGAAGGCATCGGGCTCCGTCTCCATATCGAAGGTAGGCGTGGTCTGCCCCAGGCGGATATCGGCGATGTACTCCTTGCGCCCAGCTTGTAGCTCATCAATGCGCTTGGTATGCTTGCCAGTGCAGAGGATCATCACGCCCGTGGCCAAGGGGTCGAGCGTACCCGCGTGCCCTACCTTGAGCTTCTTGATGCCGAGGTAGCGGCAGGCTTCGCAGCGGAACTTATTGACCAAGCTGAAGGAACTCCACGTCAGGGGCTTGTCGAGGGCGATGGTTGCCCCCGCGATGAGGTCGAGCTGCTCCATTTACTGCAGGGAGATATTGGCGCCGCAGAGCAGGGCGATGGCCAGAGCTGCGGAGAGGATGATACGGTAGTAGCCGAAGGCGCGGAAGCCGTACTTGGTGACGAAGTCGATGAAGAACTTGATGGCCAAGAGGGCGACGACGAAGGCGACCACATTGCCGATGAGCAGCGTGTGCCAGTTCGCCTCGAAGACCCCACTCATCGCTGGGTCTTTGTAGAGCTTGTACGCCTTGAGGAGCGTAGCGCCGAACATCGTGGGGACAGCGAGGAAGAACGAGTACTCGGCAGCCTGTCGGCGCGTCAGCCCCTGCTGCATCCCCCCGAAGATCGTAGCCATCGAGCGTGAGACGCCAGGTACCATCGCCAGGCACTGGAAGAGCCCGACGACGAAGGCATTCTGTAGCGTCATCGTCCGCTCACGCTGGTGGGTGAAGATGCGGTCGAAGTAGATCATCAAGATCCCCCCGAGGAAGAGCATCGTGAGTACGACCCAGGTGCTGCCTAAGAGGAGGTCGATCTTATCGTTGAAGAGCGCACCGAGGATGGCAGCCGGGATACAGCCCACGATCATCAGGAGGTAGAGACGCAGCCGCCGAGGCTGGTCGTAGGATCGGGCTTCAGACCAAGATGGGGAAGGGAAGGAAGCGGCGGAAGTAGTAGACGACGACCGAGAGAATCGCGCCAAACTGGATCATCACCGTGAAGGCCTTCAGATAGTCGGAGTTCTCCATCCCGAGGATACCTTCGGTGAGGATCATATGCCCTGTGGAGGAGACGGGGAGGAACTCCGTGAGCCCTTCGACCAGCGCTAAGATGATGCTTTGGAGAATGCTCATTCAGCGCCCTCCTCTTCCTTCTTCTCTGTGGGACGCGCTGTAGGCTTGACCAAGATGGCATAGACCATCAGGCAGAAGCCGATGAGACAGACGATGGGGGCGACGACGATACGGCGGTCACTGAAGATCTCGGCACGTGAAGGCCGTGGGGTCTTCACTTTGTCCTCCTGACATCAGGACGAAGCCCACGAGGATCAGGAGTGCGGAGAGCGCCATCAGGAGATAATTCTTCTTGCTGTACAGCATACTATATACTTATATCGTATGGGATGATAGGAGCGAGGTCGGGACTTAGATCAAGTGGATCTTGCCCTCCTCCATATGGATGTAGCGACGTGTCGCCTGCCACGAGGAGATGAAGCTGACGCATACCCCTACGCTGGGGATGGCGATGATGAGAGCCAGCAGGAGCGTACGGGGGCAGAGGCTCAGGATGGGATAGCCGAAGGCTTGCTCCGCTCCATAGAGTAGACCGCCTAAGAGACCGAGGGCTAAGAGAGAGCCGACAAAGCCCTCGAGGACGGCTCGGCGTATGAAGGGGCGGCCGATGAAGCTCGCCGTAGCGCCGATGAGCGAGAGCGTGCGGATACGCATACGCTGCGAATAGATGACCAGCCCTGTGGCGGTATTAATTTGGAGGAAACTCACCAGCAGGTTGATGCCGAGGAAGACCCAGAGGATCAGGCGGATAGTCTGGAGGTTGTGGGAAGCTGAGGCCCATTGTCCTTCCTGCTCCTCAACCCCTTCGGCAGTCTTGAGGAGCGGATTAGAGGCGATGATTTTCTTGAGGCTATCGGGCTCGGTGTACTCGCTCTTGAGGTAGACCTTAGCCATCGGCTGGAGGGGGTTGTAGCCTAATACCTTCGTCGGGTCTTCGCCGAGGATGTCGGTCAGGCTTTTGGCGGCACTGTCGGCCGTGATGAGCTCGACGGAGCGAACGTAGGGAAGCGCACGGAGCTCCCTAAGGGTCGTCTCTGTTGTGGCTCCAGGCTCTTCGGAGAGCTCGACAGAGAAGGAGATGCGCTCGCTTACCTCCTGACTCATCCCTTGTTCGAGGACGTAGATGAGGCCCAAAGCCCCGAGCATAAAGAGGGTGAAGGTGATGCTGATGAAGCTCAGAAGCCGTGCATAGCGCAGGGTCGATGACTGTTTTGCTTTAGGCGCGCCCATATATCTTGTAGGTATGTATGCTGTTGTTGAGCGGGTGGTGTATCCTTCTCGTCTGGGTACACCACGGACAATTTGCACGCAAAGATAGACATTATCGGCATAAAGCTCCGCCTTTTTATCTAAGGAAGGGTTTACTGCTTGGCGTAGTCCTTCTTTGCTCCTCCCGTCCTCTGCCATAAATATATACGCGCGCGTATGAGAAGCACCAGCCCCGATGCAGAGGGGGTGGAATGGGGGAATCCGATGCGTCGTAGCTTGAGGGAATGTATGATGGCGTACCCCTGCCGTGGTGTCTCTCTGCCGACCTATATTGCTTCACGTGCTGACCTATATTGCTTTGTGGCGTGACCTATATAGGTCGTCGTAGCGACCAATATAGCTTTGTTCGGCGACCTATATAGCTTCTTGCTCTTCTCTTCCGAAGGCAAGGGCGCTGCCTCCAAGAGGTAGTGGGAAATGGTCTTTGTGATTAGCTTTCAAATTTGGTACTTTCGCAGTAGCTAATACAACGAGTACAGATCTACTACTTTCCGCCCGCATGTTGTGATTAGCTTTCAATTCGGTACTTTCGTAGTAGCTAATACAGCAGGCCCAGTGTATGAGTCTAATTGTTAGCTGCTTATCGAGAGAATAGAAAGAGAAAAGCCCGTGGGTACCCACGGGCTTTTCTCTTGTTAGGTCGCTTTTCTTCGATGCTGCGGTCACAGCATCTCCACTGGTTCGGACGCTGGCGGCAGGGTGGCTGGGAGGTGCGAAGAGAAATGCTCCATCATCCCAAACTGCTTGTCGGTAATAGTCATAATCACGACTTCGCCCTCCTCGGGGAGCATCTGCTTGACGTGGCGTGTATGTGTCTGAGCCTGCTCCATACTCGCGCAGTGGCGTATGTAGATGGAGTACTGAAACATCGTGAAGCCATCCTTTAATAGCCCTTGGCGAAATCCCGAAGCAGCCTTGCGCTCGAGCGCTGTATAGGTAGGGAGGTCGAAGAAGACAAAGATCCACATAATCCTATATTCACTTAGTCGTTTGCTTCGCATCGTAGGAGGGGATAAGAGAGCCGGCGCACTTCGCCTGTAAAGCATCGTAGGAGGGAGCTCGCCGTTTGAGCGACGGCAAGCATCAGAGGACGGCATTGCCCATCGATCTCGACGTCAAGGGAGGGCAAGGTGAGTAGGCGAGCCTTGACTTCCTTAGTTAGGATCGTAGGGAAGCTCTCTTCTTCGCAGATCTCTACGACGAGGAGGTCGACATAGGGACGGTAGGGCTCCATAATATCGTCTGCTAAGCAGTAGGCATTGTACTTGTTGTGGTGGTGGATGCCGAGGGTAGGGAGTAAGCCACAGCCGACGAGGGCGCGAGCAACGAGGGCGCGCAGGATGGCATAGCCATAGTTGAGTAGGGAGTTGGGTGCAGCTTCCTCCCGCTCCCGCACGAAGCTCGGGAGGGTGATGAAGAGGTTGCGCCAGTAGAAGGCCGCTGCACGTGCCTCGATGTTCTCTGTATCGCCGCTCTTGACTTGGCGGCTCCAGACGAGCATATTCTTGACGGGTTCGCCTAAGACTGACTGTAGGGCGGCGGCTTGATTGAGGATTTTAGCTTGTATGGTCTGTTGCCAAAGCTGCTTTTTGAGTGGAAGGGAGGCCTCGAGCTGGGCACGGAAGCGCTCCGTCTGGAGGGTGTGTCCAGCGAGGGGTAGGAGTAGCCCCGAGGGCATATGGGCTGCCGTGCAGGTCACGACAGCGCAGTTCTGCTCGAGCAATGCGCCTAAGAGAGCGTGGGTGATGGTGATCTGATGGTGGTCCAGGAGGACGACCCCGATATCTTCGATCGGGATCGTCCGTGCCTGCGACTCACCATCCTCGGCTCCAGCCGCACTACCATCTGCCGAAGGCGTAGGGAGAGGTAGGCTGGATTGCCGATGTAGATGGTGCGTTTGATCATGGTATAGGAAGTGATTAGAGTAGGCTGATTCGACCAAGCAGGTTGATACGTACCTTACGAATGTTCTTTGCTTTATAGCTTTTAAAGCTCTGGATTCGATGGAACTTCGGTATACGCCCTTTCGTATTCTTATCATCAGCGACGCTGGTCTCCAAGTGATATCGGAAGACATAGTACATAGAAGATATCTGCTGCACACGGTAGAGATGCTCGCTGAGCGTGCGGTAGTCTTGCTGGTCAACGGCTCTTTGGAGCTCTTCATCCGACAAGCCCACGATGACCATTTCATTCTGCTGGAAGGAGTCTACAAACTCATAGTCGGCAGGAGGGAGCAGGCGTAGCACCTTCTTGGGGATATCATCACGCTGCAGGACTTGCTCGGCGACTTCTCTCGGGTGCTTGATGATCAGAGGTAAGCCATAGCGTGCACGGTCGACCGCATCCCAGAAGCTGACGAGCGACTCCGTCAGCTCTCCCTTCGGGGTGCGGTAAATTGAGACGTGGTGGTTATTCCGACTTTGGACGAAGGTGATGGCTTTGCCCTGCTCATCGAAGCAGACTGGGATGGCTTTGTCAATCGAAGGCTGAGTGGCATAGCATCGGACAGAGCGTACTTCTTGCTTCTTCTCTGCGTCCAGATAGAGAGGCGCTCCCTTTGCTTCGGTGGTGCTCCCTTGCTTGCGGCTGGGTGATAATGTTCTCTAAGCGAGGATCTACCACCGAGCCTTTCAGATCGTGTAATGGGTAGCGCTTCACGATACGCTCCTTGCCATCGGATATAATCTTACCATAGAGTGAAGCCTCCATCAGTTCACCACGAGGTACCAGTACCCTCGTCTGGATACAAGTCTTTTCCTTCCCCATCGGCTGTCTTCTTCTTGTAGCGATTACGTCCCCAGGTGTGGGTTCTCTTGGGCTTGGGATAGGAGATGAGTATCTCGGCGACCTTGTCGCTGACGTCCTGCACAGAGAAGTGAGGTCGCTGCGAGAGCCAGCGCTCTAAGAGGGAGAGCTTGTCGGCGGTGGGCTCTTTGTGTAGCTCGGTCTCACGGCGCATCTCATTGCGATCCGATTCCGAGCTGAGGCGGTTGAGTCGCTGGATGTAGCCCTGCCGAGTGCAGGCTACGACAAGGGCATCGATGGCGTGGTGGCGGTGGTCTTTGCGCTTGCTCCAGTCGGTGATGCGGCACTTCATCGACTCATCCGTCTTCGCTATTGGGGTGCTTTGGCACCAGCTCGGTCTCACCCATCGACTCGTAGCGGTCGAGGTTGAGGCTGTGGAGGATGTCGTCATAGCCCCAGAGGCTACGCAGACGAGCCGTCACACCGCCTTCGCTCGCAGCGACACGGCGGATGCCTTGCTGGAGGATACTCATCGCTTGTCGGGAGATGTACTGCGTCAGGCGAAGCTGTCGCTCGAGGAAGTCCGCAGGAATGTCCTTCTTCAGCCACAGAAGACGCTGGTACTTGGAGTAGGAAATCGACTTCTTTTGGAGTAGGTCGGTGAGGCGCTTGCGGTAGTCAGCTTCCCAGCCTTTGGACTGGATGTACTCGCGTGCCGTGAGATTGCCCTTCTCCTTGTTGCATCGGCGGCAGGCGCAGGTCTTGTTGCCGAAAAGGAGTCGTCATAGAGGATGGACTTAGGGATGATGTGCTCGACCTCCATCTCATCGCGTTCATGCATTGGCTGAGTGAAATCTCTTTACCGCAATACATACAGCGGTGCTCTGC
>CAKMOP010000212.1 GCA_927910985.1 uncultured Porphyromonas sp.
TAGGGAGAACTAAGGCGGAAGGCCTCCATCTCGCTCTGTGCACTCAGTGATAGGGGTAGGAGGCTGAGCATCACTACACCTAAGGTCTTATGCTTGATGTTCATCTGTTGTCTTGTTTCTGAGTAAAAGGAGTATAACGAAACTACTCGCCTGTATCTGTGTGTGCACTAACGGCGACGAGGAGGTGCTGTGTAGCCGCCACCACCGCCCGAGTTGGAATTGTTGGTCGATCGGGAAGAACCTTGGTCGTAGCTGCGCTGGGGATAGAGGTCATAGTTGCGCTGCTGTGTGGAGCGTCCGCTTTCGTAGGAGCGAGTATCGTCATTGTAGACCGAGCGGGACTCCGAGCTGCTTCCTTGGTCATAGGAGCGAGGAGTGCGGATATAGCCTTCATCACGTACGCTGGTGTAGGCGGAGTAGCCACCTGAGCGACGTGCCGAGGAGCGTGCACCGTGTGAGTAGGGATTATTGTAATAGTGCTCGTTGTAGGCACGCGTAGCAGCCCCAGCAGCATAACCGTACCCGTATCCAGGATAGTAGCCTCCATAATAGCCGTCATAGTAGCCATCGTACCATCCGCCATAGCGTGCACCGTAGTACCCTCCATAGTAGCCACGGGAGTAGCCGTAGTAATAGGGATCATAATAGCCACCGTACCAGCTGCCATAGTAGCGAGGGTACCCATAATAATAGGACGAGCTATAGAAGGGGTCGTACCACGAGTTCCAGCCCCAGCCCGTTCCCCCAGCTGAAGCGACTCCCCCAGAAGGGATCACTGCTACCGACACGCACATAGACATCATCACCTGCATAGCGGTAGTCGATGCCGCTGTACCATGGATCGGAGTCGATGTAGACACGACGTGCCCCCTGGATGGTGACGGAGCCATCGCCATAGAAGCGATTGAGGCGTGAAGAGTAGGGACCATAGACTTCTGCGCCCGAAGTCTTCTGACGCTGCTCCTTGAGCAGGCGACCCAGCTCACTGCGGGTCAGCGTGATGGTATCTTCGGGGAGGGCGAGGTGTCCATTGTAGGCATCGATCTCGCGGTCGGCTTGCTTCTTCTTGTAGTTGGCGATGAGAGTTGCCTGTTCTTTCTCCCAGGCTTCGCGTTCGGCACGCTCAGCGGCGCGACGGATCTCGGCTTGTCGGCGTGCTTCCTTATCTAGTTTTCTGCAGATCACTGCGGCGATAGTAGGCGTCATCGAGGTACTTGTTGTCGGTCTGCGCTGAGGTAGCCGTACCTGACAGGAGCCCCACTCCAAGGAGGAGGAATAGCTTCATTGTCTTCATAAGTTCAGTACTTCTTAGTTCGTTGTTCCGTTGTCTTATCCCCTCATCACCGCTTTTGTTCTACCCTGAGGCGGGAGTAATGGGGTGTTTGCTGGGACGAAGTTAGTATTTCTTTACGGATAGCAAAGTGTATGCCAATATTTCGTCTATGTGTCTATTTGATTTATATATCCTCCATTTCGTGTCATAGTGACGCGTCTGCCTCCTGTGTATGTGCTGTGGAGGCTCTGTGTGTCGGACTCTAAGCTCCTGGGATGATGGAGTGTGTTAGCTGGGAAGCCCCCCCGAGGGAAGGAGAGGGGTGGAGGCCTCTAACTCCTCATCGCCCTCTTGCTCGTAGTCTTCGATGAGCTGCTTGAGGGTGCGGTGGAAGAAGGCTACGGTAGAAGCTAAGGCGTCGCTCATACGCAGGGCGAGCGCATCAATAGGGGTGCCAGGCATGATGAACGACTCGACGGAGAAGACAATATCCCCATCTTCGTCGACATAGGCTTTGCTGACCTTCTGGTCGAAGTCCGTCTTAGCGCAGGCCTTATATAGAAAGGCTTCGTGTACGTCATCGAAAGCTGCGCGCTCAAAGGTCGCACGCACGAGGAGGAACTCTGGGTCATCCTCGCGGTAGTAGAAGCAGCAGAAGACACCTTCATTCTTATAGACAATGCGAATCTCATTGTCGCGTTCGGGGCGAAACCCTTCCCGACTTTAGTGCCTCTAAGATAGTAGGGAGGACTTCCGAAGGATTCAGAGTGGGAGCCTCGTTCTTTTTGGTGAATTTATCGAATATTGCCATTGATCTAATTAAAACTGCTTTATATCTGCGTGCTATCTACGCGATAAGTACTGCGTAGAGTCCGCTACAAAGATAGTCTTTTGGAGCTTGGATACCTGTGGAGGGCGTGCCCGTGCCCCTGTGATAGGTAGGACGGGCATCGATCTGCGCCACTGGTAGAGCATACCACTCCTATTGTATCAAACGCTGCCTCGTTTAGAATGTTTTGTTGCTGCGGGTGGAATGTTTGCTTTCCACCAGATGGAAAGTACTCGTTCCACCTGAGGAGCATTTTCTTTCCATTGGATGGAAAGCTTCTTGTCCTCTGTGCGGGGATTGCTTCTTAGTCGAGTCCGTGTCACGTGCCGCGTGGAGGTCGCCTTCTGTAGAAGCTTGGCTACGAGCCGAAGGGGTAGAGGGGAAAGGCCACTATCCTGGGGGGCTCAGTCGGGAAGTTGTACCTTTGTGCACGGATAGGTGAGTCGTGAAGATCACTGCATCAGCTAATACAATGTATATATATGAATAAGTTCAAGGGCTTCCTCTACGGGATGACCGCCTCCGCTACCTTTGGGCTCTTGCCCCTCTTCACGCTGCCGATGATGGCCGAAGGGATGAAGACGGATAGCATCCTTAGTTATCGGATGATGTTTGCTTCGCTCTTGGTGGCGGTGCTGATGAAGGTACGTGGGGTATCGTTTGCTGTGGGGCTACGCGAACTCAAGTGGCTGGTTTTCTTGGGCTTCTTCTACTATGGATCTGCAGCTCTGCTCTTTCAGGGCTATGGTAGTATGTCCAGTGGAATGGCGACGACGCTTCACTTCCTCTATCCCGTGGGTGTGACGCTCATTATGGCCTTGCTCTTCAAGCAGCGTCCTTCGCCCTTCACGATCTTGGCTATTATCTTGGCTCTGTCGGGCGTTGCCCTTCTCTCTCTGCGCGGGGGAGGGGCGGGAGATGCCTCTTTGGTGGGGATCCTCTTAGTCCTCTTGTCGGGGCTTTCCTATGCTATCTATCTGGTGACGGTCAATAATGTCCGGCGCATCCGTGAGATGGACAACCTCAAGCTGACACTGTATGTCCTGCTCTCGGGGGCAGGCTTCTTCCTCTTCGATGCGACGCTGAGTGGTGGAGTGCAAGCGATCCCCAGTATCTCCTCTCTGACGAATCTCTTGCTGATGGCCTGCTTGCCCACGCTGGTGTCGAACTTAGCTCTGGTGCGAGCCATCAAGAGTATTGGCTCGACACTGACCTCTGTCCTTGGGGCGATGGAGCCGCTGACGGCTATTATCATTGGGGTACTGGTCTTCGGCGAACGGGTGTCAGCGACGATGGCTTTGGGGATTTTGCTCATCATCTCAGCGGTGACGCTCATCGTCCTTTCACCCCTTCTTGACAAGAATATTGCGGAGCGACTGCGCCGCTTTGCTCTGCGGTCACGTCCACGGCGGTAAGACGAGCTCCAGAGTACGGTCTCATCTGTCCCTCCCCCCCACTATATAATAATACGGTGCTTCGTCTCCCAAGGTAGTCTCTCGGGAGTGCCTTGAGCGCTTGTATATCGGGGAGACTATCTTCTCTCCGAATAGTAGAGACGCAGGCTTCTGCTGATGCCCTCTGTACGGGGAGAGAGAAGGGCGAATTTGGTGAACTCAAAACATATGTCTTAATTTGTAAGTGAGGTAGGTGCTTGAAGCATCCCTTCCCTCGACGCAAGAATTATCCAATTACGTAGCAATAAATAGTCGCCTATCGAGCAAACTTTACATATCTGAAGTAATAAGTCTATCGCTGGTCTCTTAGTGAGTGTCGCCCCGCCTTCTTCGGTGCGCACCAAGGTGCCAGCCCTCAAATGAGATGACAATGAGACGATATGAAAGTATGAGCGATGATCAGCTGGTACACCTCTATGCCGCTGGGACGAATGAAGCCTTTGATACGCTTCTCCTTCGCTACGATGCCTATGTCCATACGACCATCCGCTACTGGGTCAATGATGAAGAGCTCGTGGAAGATATCTTCAAGATACCTTCATCAAGGTAATGCTGACGATACGCCAAGGCCGATATACGGCTGAGGGGAAATTCCGTAGCTGGCTGGGGCGTATCGTGCACAACTTAGTGATGGATCACTTCCGCCGTCAGCGTACGCGTGGCCAAGAGCTGAGTGTCGAAGGTGCTTCCTCCGAAGATCTGCTACAGACTATCCAACTTCCTTCCCCTGAAGCCATCGCTGAAGAACGACTGATCCATAGCGAGTACGTCGATGAATTGGGTTACGGTCTGAGCCAACTATCTGCTGAGCAACGTGAGGTCGTGCGCTTGCGCTATTGGGAGGAAAAGAGCTTCAAGGAAATAGCCGAAGAAACAGGCGTCAGCATCAACACGGCTTTGGGACGTATGCGCTATGCGCTCCAGCACCTGCGCCGCTATGTGCGTCAATAGTCCCGACTTCGCCTGCCGAAAGTGGTAGCAACCTTTATATATATGTCCCTTAGACGTCTAATCTTTGCCCTCGCTCTTGCGCTCTCCTTCCTGCACCCGCTCCATCTGAGGGGCAGAAGGGGCTGTTGAGCGCCAGCCTTACATAGATCTCCGGCGCTACTACTTGGGCTTTCGACTGGGGCTTCAT
>CAKMOP010000213.1 GCA_927910985.1 uncultured Porphyromonas sp.
TCTTGTACCTACCTATGAGTATGGAACCTCGTCAAAATGCACTAACGAGCACCCTCTCTCGATCACTTCATTGCCCTTGAACAGAGCAAAATGCCACGAAGGAGCAGCCACAGCGCCCCTAACGAAGCTCGACCGACTCAGGCCACACAGAAAGTAACTGGAGAGACTCCCTGCGACCTCCCTGCGGGTGGAGGGCGAACTTTCCACCCGAAGGAAAGGAAGCACTCCTCAGGTGGAACGATCACTTTCCTCCTCTGGAACGCTTACGTTCCATCCTATGGCAAGATTTTGGAAAGCGAAGGAGCTCACTCGCCTTCTCCCTTCTCTCGGCTACAGTCCTGGAGACTGCAAGCGATCACAACACTTCTGAGCAGGGGAATTGCCGTACCTTTGTCGAGGCAGACGGAGGGGGAGTCCTCTCCGTCGCCTCTATATAGACCCTATGCAGCAAGACCTCATAGCTCCCCTGCAGGAGCGCATCCACCGAAGTGGGCTGGCCCAGCCCCGCATCGCAGCCCTCGTCTCGGGGGGTGTCGATAGCTCCGTCGTCGTCCATCTCCTCTGCGAAGCGGGCTACCGCCCTACCCTCTTCTACATACAGATAGGGATGGAGGAGAAGGGCTTCACCGACTGCTCGTGGGAAGATGACTTAGAGATCGTGCGCCACTTAGCTCGTCGCTACGACTGTCCTCTCGAGATCGTCTCCCTACACGAAGAGTATTGGGCCAATGTCGTCCAGTACACCATCGACACCGTGCGCCGTGGCCTCACACCCAATCCCGATATGATGTGCAATAAGCTCATCAAGTTCGGCTGCTTCGAAGAGAAGTGGGGCAAGGATTTCGACTTCATCGCCACGGGACACTATGCGACGACGACCTTCATCGGAGACCAACTCTATTTAGCCACCGCACCTGATCCCGTGAAGGATCAGACGGACTTCCTGGCACAGATCAACTTCCGTCAGGTCTCCAAGCTCCTATTCCCCACGGGGCACCTCCTCAAGAGTGAGGTACGACGTATCGCCGAAGAAGCACATCTACTGAGTGCAGGACGCAAGGACAGCCAAGGAATCTGTTTCCTCGGCAAGGTGAACTACAACGAGTTCATTGAGCGCGCTCTCGGGCAAAAGGAAGGGCTCATCATCGAGCGCGAGACGGGCAAGGTCCTTGGCAAGCACAAGGGCTACTGGTTTCACACCATCGGACAGCGCAAGGGCTTGGGGCTAAGTGGCGGACCGTGGTTCGTGGTCAAGAAGAACATCCGTCGCAACATCATCTTGGTCAGCCAAGGCTATGACCCAGCCGACCAGTACGGCGACCATATAGGGATGGAGACCTGCGACTTCATCAGTTGCGACCCGTGGGAGTACACGGCACACCTGCGTGGTGAGCTTGCTCCTCGCTCACGTGAAGAAGTCCTTGAAATCACCTTCAAGGTGCGTCACACCCCCGACTTCACACACGGACGGCTGAGCTATGACCCGACTTCGGGCTACCTCATCGAGAGCGAAGCGCCCATCCAAGGGATTGCCCCAGGTCAATATGCCGTGCTCTACGATACCGAACACCGTATCTGCTTCGGAAGCGGAATGATTACACGAGGCTTCTAAGCAGTCCTCCGCTCCCCCACTATCTTACAAAGAAAGCGACACGCTCCCCTCAAGCACTGGTGCTTGAGGGGAGCGTGTCGCTTAGATACAGCAGGAGAAGAGGCGGACTTTTCTCCGCAGTATGCACTTAGAAAGTAAACTGCAGCCCTCCCTGTACGAGCATCGGCTGCGAGCGATAGCCGTACCAGCGTGTAGCCCCGGAGAGCAGAGGAGCACGTAGCTCTGCCGTCAGGCTGAGCTTCTTCGTCAGTGAGTAAACCGCATCGGCGTGCAGGAACTGTAGAGAACTGAGATTGGTGATATTTCCTTCGAGGTCGTAGCTCTTCAGAGGTGTAGCGAACTCATACCCCCCACGCAGACTGAACTTCGGGATCATATTCAGCTCGACAAGTGCCGAGGCTGTGAAGGTCGGGCGGGACAGCACGGGCGCATCCGTCATATAATGAGCATAGACTCCTCGGAGCGAAGCCTTGAAGAGGCCACGATGATTATAGGCGAGCTGTACCCCTACGTTCTGCTCCGTATAGTCCACATAGTAGGGACGGAAAGTGATGGGAAGGTAATGCGAGTACTCCGTCAGGGCTGTGGTCGAACGCTCGAGCGTCTCGGGTCGATAGTCCGCAGCTCCCTTATGCCCAGCATAGCGCACAAAGGCCTCGAGAGCGAAGGAGCTCGCCAGCGTTGCACTGGCTGTCAGCTTAGCATCATAGACACGCTCATAGCCCCCAGCAATTGCATTCGGAGCGAGGTAAGGAGCTTCCTCTGGCTGAGCACGCAGGCTATGACGCACGAGTTCGGCATCCGTCTCCAGACGAAGCCCCCACGTAGAGCCCAAGCGCAGACGTGCATCTACCTTAGGGAAGAGGAAGAGATGCCCCTTGTGATAATCGTTCCCCGTGAGGATACGCACCCCACCTAACGCACGCCAAGATAAGTTGCCGACCACGTCCTCAGCTACGATATACGGAGCCCCCGTCAAGATCGAGTATGCACCAGAGAGCGTGCTCTCCGCAGCTGAATAGCGAATCGGGGCCGTAGTCGTCAGGCGACCAAGTGACCAGGCACCCAAAGCACCGACGCGGGCAATACTACTCAAGCGGTAGGAGACATCGGCACGTAGCTCGGGGAGAAGCTCGGTCAGAGCATTGAGCTCCCGACCAGGAGCCTCCTCATCCAGGTGAGCAGACGTATAGTCGACACCTGCCTTAAGGTCATACAACCAGTCTTCGGTGAAGTCTTCTTCGGTAGCGTAACGCGCCGCAAGTGAGACCTCCGTAGCACGACGACGGAGCTCAGGAGCCATAGAGAAAGGCTTCACAGACAGCCCTGCAGGAGGCAGGACTGCCTCAAGTCCGTAGTAATTGTAAGCGTGTTGTCCGAAGTCCAAGGTAGCGGAAAGTGTAGCCTCATCGAATCGATGACCATAGTGCGCCCCCAATAGCCAAGCCTTCTCCCACACCTTAGTGCCTTGAGGAAGGCTCGAGGGGATCTGAGGACGAGTAAAGCTGTAGCGACCATAGACATCGAGGAGATCGGTCTTTGTCCTCAGGATGGAAAGGCCAGCTCCTGCCTTCAGGCTAAGGGGTAGACCAGCCGAGAGGAAGGCATAGCCACTCTGGTCGGACTTCTCATAGCCCCCACGTGGAGCAGACAGAGCTCCTAAGGGAGAGACACTCGGACGTAGCGTGAACGGGATCGGTGTATCTAAATAGGTATGACGCACGGGGGGCAGTACGGGTTCAGAGACCGTATAGGTGAGATCTCGAGGCTGGCGCGTGGAGAGCGTGACTTCCTCTTCGGTCATCACCGTGAGCTCACGGCGTAGCGTGTCGGCACGCTTCACCTTGGCCTCCTGAGCAGAGAGCGAAGCACTCACAAGGAGGGCAACAGCGATGGTAGGGATAAGGGCTGACTTTATCATTTCTTATTCTGATAGGAGGTGAGACGTTCGTTAATCATCGGAGCAATATCATCATTGGTCCCCTTATAGTTATCGCGCAGGCTCTCGAGGTACTGCTGGGCGACATAGGTCTCCCCTTGCTTGTGGTAGCAGTCCGCCAGGAGGAGGAAGGCACGAGCAAGCCAATACTGCTGGGGAGTCCCCTTGGCGATGAACGTATCGAGCTGTTTCTTCGCTTCCTTAACCTTACCAGCACGGAAGAGGAGCGTAGCGTGGCGGATATAGGCTTCAGCCCCATAGGCTGTATCGAAGTTCTTGAGCAGAGGTTCGTAGGTCTTCTGAGCCTTGCCCGTAGCCCCCGTAGCTTCCTCGCTCTTTCCTCGGAGGAGCTGGAGCTCGCCTTGAGTGGCAGCAGGCAAATCACTTCGCTTGAGCAGCTCTTCAGAGGTCGCTATCGAACGCTTGTAGTCCTTCTGCTCATAGGCCACTCGAGAGAGAGCAAGACCATAGCGCAGATGCTGTGGTGCCTCCAGGCCATCGATGGCATAGAGGCTGGCATAGGTTTCCAGGGCTTCTCTCTTCTTCGTCCCCTCGGTATACATCTTAGCCAGAGCCTCCAGTGCAGGGATACGCAAGTCGAGCGAACGGGCAGGAGCAGAGAGCTTCTTGTAGAGCTGTTCGGCATCCGCAGCACGACCCTGCTGTATATACAGCCCTGCTAAGAGGAGCTCAGCACGGCCAGCCTCACGACTGGAGGGGTAATCTCGGACAAAGGCTTCCAGCTCAGGAAGCGAAGCGGTCTTATCCTTTTTATAGCGACTCTCGACAGTGAGATACTTCAGGTGTGCCTTCTCACTCTCCGAAGGCGTGAGCTGAGGAGCCAATGTAGCCGTATAGGCCGTGTACTCTTCGACGCGCTCCTGACTGATATAGATATTCTTGAGATCCGACAGAGCCGAGCGGGCTTCATCACTCTCGGGATAGCGTGCGATGAGCTCCTTATAGGCCTTGATCGCCTCTTCGGTACGTCCCCCGTTATAGGCGAGCATAGCGCGCTCCATAGCTCCGAGACGAGCATACTGGGTATCAGGATAGCTCTTCAGCAGCTGGTCAAAGACGGCCGTCGCTGCCTCAGGGCGCGCCTTGCTCAGCACGAGCGCATGCCCCTTATCATAGAGGACTTCGGGGAGATGCGTTGACTCGGGATGCTGCTTGATGATACGATCCAGCGTCTCGATCTGCTTGGGATACTGCCCCCAGCGCCCATAGATCGTCGCGATGCGGTAAAGGGCTTCATCACTACCCGAAGGCATTCCTTCGTCCGCCCGACGATAGAGAGCAAGCGCTTCTGCACTCTTCTTTTGTATAAGCTGACAGTCGCCCATACGTGAGAGTGCATCGGCACGACGCAGCGCATCAGAGGAGGGAGTAGCTCCTATAAAGGCGTCAAAGGAGCGATAAGCTGCAGGATATTGCTTCTGATTGTAGCGAGCATATCCTTGGATATAGTGCGCAAGAGCAGGTGCGGCACCCGTGGCAATACTCTTCGTAGCCGCCGACTCAGCCACCGCATATTCCCCACGCTCCAGGGCGCTCGAAGCCGTCAATAGATAAGCTTCAGCGGTATAATTACTCTTTGTCCCTAAGGTAATAGCTCGATTGAGGTAGTCCGTAGCACGGGAATAATCGCGTCCAGCAAGAGCACCTTCACCGAGGCGTAGGAGGACGTACTGCTTGGCTTCGCTTAGTTCTGCGCTTTTGACTTGCAGTCGCTCCAGGGTAGCAAGCGACTCTGCATAGTCTTTATTCGTCAGGAAGATGCTCTTCATCAAGTGAAGAATCTGCGGACGGTACGAGGAGCGAGGGAAGGAGGTGACGAAGGTCTCTGCCATACGCACCGTCTGCCCGAAGTTCGCTCGCTGCGTCTCATCCTGCAGGAGGATGGCATTGTAGAGCGCATATTCACGCACTCGCTCTGTAGCTCCTGGATGCTGACCAGCACGACTAAAGGCTAAGGCTGCTTCACTTGTGCGCTGTAGCTTGAGACGTGCATTCCCTAAGAGGAAGAGTCCTTGTGCCCCCAAAGCGGAGCTACTCTCCGAGACCTTACTCAGTGGAGCTAACGACTCTTCATAGCGTCCCTTGAGGTAGAGGGAGGTACCCAACGCATAGCATTCCTCTGTCGTAGGCTGGTAGTCATCCAACTCTTGGAGAGGCTGGAGCGTACGAATGGCCTGCTCATAGTTGCCAGAGACATAGTGCGACTGCCCGATGACCGAACGAAGCGAAGCACGCGATGCCATCTCAGGATAGAGTCGCTGTAGGTCATCAGCACGACGCTGTGCCGTCTTCGCCTCCTCCGTAGCGAAGGAAAGTAAAGTCAGCTGATAAGCTGCTTCGGGAGCTAACTCGCGGGGATAATCCTTGCGCGAAAAGATGCTACGTGCCTCATCGACATCACCACGCGCCCAGGCTACCGAGCCTAAGTACAACTGTGCCTGTCCTCCGACTAGCGAGCTATCCTCGCTCGCAGCTATCAGATGACGCTGTGCCTCATCGAGGTCGGCAGTTCCTTTCGGGTCAGCTAAGATGACGTACCCTTGAGCCAAGTGATACTGAGCCAATTCTCGAGGAGAGAGCACCTCTGACTTAATCTGTGCCAGCTGTGTGGCAGCCAGAGGGAGTAATCCTTGGTCAATATATACCAAGGAAAGGAGCAGCTCCGCTGAAGGACGATCAAGAGAAGCAGGATGCTCCTTGAGGAAGCGTGTCAGCACGGCGTCCGGAGAAGTCTCTTCCGTCATCAGTCTGCAGAGCGCCTCACGATAAGCCTGGTGCTCGGTGAGCAAGGGCAAGGCAGCCAGACGAGGCAAGTCGTGCCTGAATCCTATATAATTGCGACTCACAAAGTCCTCCTGAAGCTGCGTCAGGACAGCACGATGAGGACGCACCTCCAGAACTTGGCTGGCCAGTGGAGTAAGCGAAAGAGAAGCACATCCTAAAGAGAGGATGAGTCGCTTGACCATCTTCTTCGTCATATAATTAGGTGTTAAGAGGAGCCCAGACACGAGCGCGCTGGGAGAAGAAATCAATCAAAGCTCAAGGATCATCCCTTCATCCGCAGCTACGGTCTCGGGGAAGACGTTCTGAGCCTCGTCTAAAAGAGGCTGGATATCAGTATAGCGAGCCGAATAGTGCCCGATGACCAGACGCTGTACACCAGCATCTGCAGCGATGCGGGCCGCTTGCTCTGCGGTACTATGCGCCGTCACCTTAGCTCGCTCTATGCGATCTTTTAGGAAAGTAGCCTCGTGATAGAGCAGGCTTACCTCTCGCAAAAGGGGAACTAAGGCAGGGCGATAAGCAGTATCTGAGCAGTAAGCATAGCTACGAGGAGCCTTCCCTTGGCGCGTCAGTCGCTCGCAGGGAATCACCTTGCCCTCCTCGGTGGTGAAGTCCGCTCCTTCGCGCAGAGCTGGGTAATAAGCTAAAGGGACGCCATAGAAATCGCACGAAGCACGGTCAATATGTCGCTCCGTAACCTTCTCTCTGAAGAGATAACCCACACAAGGAGTACGATGGTCTAAGGAGAGCGTCGTCACCGTGACCGAGCGATCTTCGTAGCATAGGGTACTCGTGCGGTCATCCAAGACGTGCACCTCGATGTCATAGCCCAAATACGAGCGGCTCTCTTCGATGAAAGGCGCTAAGAAAGTGTCTATCCCTCGAGGACCATAGACGGGGAGTGCACGGCGACGTCCGAGCATCCCCAGCGTCGAGAGTAGGCCATAGAGCCCATAGCAATGATCTCCGTGGAGGTGGGAGATGAAGACCCCGACAATGCGTCCGAAGTCCAAGCGCTGATGACGGAGCTGTCGCTGTGCCCCTTCGCCACAGTCCACGACGAAGAGCTTATCACGAAGCTCCACGACCTGAGACGTAGGATAGTGCTGGAGGGTAGGCAGAGCAGAGCCACAGCCTAAGATATGGACGCGGAAGTCCCCCATACGTGCTACTTATTTGCCGAAAAAGGCTCGATAGATGTCGTTGCCATTCGCATAGACCATCAGGAGCATCAAAAGAACGAGCCCCACAGTCTGAATAGTCGTCATCGCCTTATCGCTAAGAGGCTTGCGACGGATGATCTCGAGGAGGATGAAGAGAATATGCCCTCCATCAAGAGCTGGGATAGGAAGGATATTCATCACCGCTAAGATGATCGAAAGGAAAGCAGTAATCGTCCAGAAGCTCTGCCAGTCGAAGGTCGTGGGGAAGAGCTTCCCCATCGTACCAAGTCCACCCATCTGCTTAGCACCTTCCTTGGTGAACATATACTTCAGACCTCCTACATAGCCCGAGATCGTCTGCCCTGCACGGTCGATTCCAGCAGGGATGGCGGAGAGAAGATTATAGCTGACGTGCTCGATCGGATAAACGTCCTCGATACTCTTGAGCACAATCCCTATATGGCCTGCGGTATCGACTGGGAGGGTCGTCTGCAGGTCAGCGCCCGATCGCTCGACCGTGAGTGTAGCGACTTGTCCTTTCTTCTTATCCAGAGCAGCGATGACCTCCG
>CAKMOP010000214.1 GCA_927910985.1 uncultured Porphyromonas sp.
CTGTAGCGGAGGTCGCTGTGCTAAGATGTAAATGAGCTTACGCAGCTTTATGGAGCAGACGTTGCTCCAGTTGCTTGATGAAGAGCAAGTCGACCTCCAGGGTCATATTCAGCGTCTTCAAGAGGTTTTCCGAGTAGAGGCGAGGCTCAAGATGGAAGGGATAATAGCCATACTCAAGATAGCGATTCATCCATAGACCTGGGTTCACCGCTGGGAAGATATCCCCCACGACCTCCTCCGTATGCTCCATAATATCCTGCAGTTCCAAAGAGGGAAGCGATATACCATTATCAAGCTGAATAAACTCACGAAGCGAGAAGCCCGCCAGATGATAGACCGACGTAATAGAGGCTAACTCGGGATCTTCTTCCTCCAGATTCATCACCGCTGAGGCAGTAAAGACAATATGCAGCTCAGGATAGCGATGATAGCATTCCTTGAACTCCTCCATCCAGTTGGGATACTTGAAGACTTGGTCAAGCAGCAGCCTGCGTCCCCCCTTGTCGGATGAAGTTACCGACAAAGTCCACCAGTCGAATAGCCGTAAAGCTAAACTGATTGAGGTTGATGTAAAGGCATTCGGGGCTATCTGGTGCATAGTGGCGACGAGCATAATCGAGGAGAAAGGTCGTCTTCCCCACCCCACGAGAGCCTCGAATACCTATAATCCGATGCTCCCAATTAATCTCTTTCATAAGTGCCCGCTGGAGCGTGGGCTTGCCTTGCCTAAGTAGCGCACGATGCGTGCGATGCAGATAATCCACTGATTTCCTTATTCGATAGATGCAGGTTCTGAGCCAGCTCGATCGAGCTATGCGTCAGAGATATCTCCACTAATATATGGAGGACACCGACAAAATTACAGCAAAATCACCAAAGCCTCTCAGAAGAGGACATTGTACGCATTCACAGCTTCCACACTCTGCGATCTCAGCCTATTTCACTCAAAGGATATTCCCCAGCTATGATGGTTCTCACTACAACCACTCATCAGTCCAAGGGGACGAGCATCAAGGGCTGGAGAAGACAAGCTAATAGTGGCACTTTTCCCCTCACGATCCATCATTTCAGTACAGTGAGCCTTCGCTCCGTTCATCGAGTCGTATTGGGCAAACATTCCACCCGAGGAACACTTTCTTTCCTCGAGATGGAAAGTTTGCTTTCCACAAAAGGAAAGAAGATGGAGTAACATAGCTATCACAGATTACATATAAGAAGGGAGAATTTGATCAACCAAGGAGATAGCCCACAAGAACGGTATCAAGCAGAAATAGCCCTGATGTATAGCTTATCATCAGAAGGATTTCCGTGAAAAGCCAAAGGATCTCCAGCTGAAGAATATGAAAATATAAGTTAACTTTGTGGTAGAGACACCAGCGTATTGTTGGTACTTAGGCTATATACCTCCCTTTGCACTCTCAGAGTTTTCTCACTTATCCAGTAGCAGAGAATTACGTGCATGGAGCTTCGGCCAATAGAATAAACAGAGTTATGTCTGAAACTAAAAAGACGATAAGCCAGGATCGCAAGCGGACCAACATACTTCATAGCCAAGAGCTTGCGTTCATCGCCTATCTCGTGGAGCGTATGCCTCGATGGGTGACGTCCAATATGCTTACCTCGCTGGGGCTTTGTGGCAACCTCTTGGTGGCCTTGCTGATGTACTCCGCATCCATATGGGGCTCTTGGCTCCTCCTCCTTACTCCCTTCGCTTTCTTTATCAACTGGTTCGGAGACTCCCTTGATGGGCGCTTGGCCTATTATCGCAAGAAGCCTCGGAAATGGTTTGGATTCTGCTTGGATATTGTGGTTGACTGGATCGGCATTGTAGCCATCGGCTTGGGATACTATATCTATGTGCAACCAGCGTGGAAGATCGTCGGCTTCATCTTTGTCGTACTGTATGGAGCCGAAATGATTATCTCACAGCTCCGCTATAAGGTCACCGACAAGTATTCCATAGACTCAGGTATCCTCGGACCGACGGAGGTGCGCATTATCTTAGCTCTCCTCTTTTGCTCAGAGTTCTTCTTCCCAGGGAGTATCCATTGGTGTGGTCTCCTGATCTCTATTGTACTCCTCTTCTCCTTCATAGTAGACTTCCGTAAGCTCTTGGCTCTGGCTAATGAGCGTGATATGGCACGTCTACGCCAGGAGCAAACCGCCAACTAACTAAGCAATATCACGCTCTTGATTCAGCGCCTTCGACGACTTGCCCTCAACTTTACGCAAGCCCAGATTTCAGCTGGAGCTGGCTCGGTCGTTGACTATGGTCTCATGGTGTTCGGTGTCGAGGTCTTGGGATGGACTCTCTTCTGGGCGCTTGCTTGTGGCGGTGTAGTGGGAGCCGTTGTCAACTTCTCCCTCAATCGTTATTGGACCTTCCGAGACAAAGAAATAGCCTATCGCAGTAGCTTACGGAGCCAAGTCCTTAAATTCGCTATGACGGTGGTGGGTAGCATACTCTTGAAATATTTAGGCACCTACGTACTGGAGCACTATGTTGGCATTGACTATAAGATAGGCAAACTCATCAGTGATCTCTTCGTCTCGGTACTCTTCAATTACACCTTACAGCGCTTCTGGGTTTTCCGCAAGGAAAAGTCCTGAGTCTCTATCAGCCATTTCTCCCCGAAGGACTATGATTTCGCTTCAACTATCCAGATATTTATTAGGACTGACACTCTGCTGCACTCTTAGCATTGATGCCTACACTGCTCCACTGAGGGCTGAAGTATCCACAAGTATACCGAGACAAGAGTCACTCCTGATTTTCCGTGGCATTGACCCTGCAGCACAGCAGCACTGGGTAGATAGTGTTTATAGGAGCTTGACC
>CAKMOP010000215.1 GCA_927910985.1 uncultured Porphyromonas sp.
GGAATACCAAGACGAAGTCCTTCCTCGTGGCGTGCGTCGCTTCGGTCTGACGGCTGGTCTTCCCGTCAATCTCTTAGGTCTTATCGGTGATAATGGGACAATCTGGGGGCTGAACTCCTTCGGTTTCTCCGCCCCTTACAAGGTCTTGGATGAGAAGCTCGGCTTTACTCCAGCCAACGTTTACCAGCAAGTCAAGTCGCTCCTCTGTAAGTAAGTAGCACGTACTACGGAATAATTATGAATAAGATAGGTATCTGCTCCGACCACGCAGGCTACGAGGTCAAGGAGCTCATCAAGAAGCAACTCACTGATCGTGGACTGGAAGTCGTGGACTTCGGTTGCCCTTCGGCCGAACGCTGTGACTATCCCGACTATGCACACCCTATGGGGCAAGCCATCGAATCGGGCGAGCTCTCACGTGGCATCTCGGTCTGTGGCTCAGGCAATGGGATCTCGATGGTGATGATAAGTACCCCAAGGTACGCGCTGCCCTTTGCTGGGATGTCGAGCTGGCCAAGCTGGCACGCGAGCATAATGACGCCAACGTCCTCTCCATACCAGCACGCTTCGTCAGCGAAGAGCAGGCAGGAGCTATCCTCACGGCCTTCCTCGACACCGACTTCGAAGGTGGTCGCCACGAAGCACGTGTTGCGAAGATTCCTATTCATCATTAGTCATCATATTATAGCAGAGATATAGCTCCAGCCTTAGCAGTCACCACCCTATGTCACAGTTCTTTCGGAGAGAGTTCACCTTTGACCGCATCGCACGGATGCTCGTGCTCTTCATCCTCATACTATTGATTTATGTGGCGGTGCAAGCCATCTGGAGCATTATCCTTCCTTTCCTACTGGCTGGTATCTTCGCTTATGTACTGATGCCACTGGTACGCTTTTTCCAGTACACACTTCGTCTGCGCTCAAGAGGGCTATCGGTCATCCTGACTCTGCTCCTCTTGGGCGCAGCCATTTCCCTGGCGATTATCTTCGTCATCCCCTCCATCAAGGCGGAAATAGAGAAGACCCTTCAAGTCATCTCTGGCTATAGCAGTGGGCAGGACATCCTGACAATGATCTTACCACGCAATGTCCGTAGCTACCTCGCTGGAGGTATACACTGGGGGAACTTCTCACAGCATCTCTCGCTCGAGAAGATCTTAGAGAACGTCAAGCTCCTCCTCGACCAAGTCGGTGGTATCATCAACGGCACGCTCTCCGTATTCTCGTGGGGCTTTGTCTTCCTCGTAGGCCTCGTCTACTTCGTCTTCATCCTATTAGACTTTGAGAACTTAGGGCGTGGCTTCATTGGGCTCTTCCCCAAGAGCCTTCGTCCGACCGTAAAGACGATAACTGCCGATCTCGATCGCTATATGAATAGCTACTTCAGAGGACAGGCACTCGTCGCGATGAGCGTTGGACTTCTGCTGTCCATCGGCTTCAACATCATCGGGCTTCCCTTAGCCACTGCTATGGGCATCTTCATAGGCATCCTCAACTTCATCCCCTATATGCAGGCTTTGGGAGTCATTCCTTTAGGACTGGTCAGCGTGCTGATGGGAGCGCAGACAGGGGAAAACGTCTTTGTCTGCATGCTCTTAGCCTACGGCGTCTTAATGATCGTGCAGGTCATTCAGGATATGATTCTTGTCCCACGCATTATGGGACAGACGATGGGGATGCGCCCCTCGCTCATCCTCTTAGTGCTATCTATATGGGGCTACCTCTTAGGTTTCTTCGGGATGCTCATTGCCTTGCCGCTGACGATGTTCATCTACTCGATCTATATGCGCTATGTACTACAAGATGAAGACTACATCGAGAAGATGCGTCTGCAGGAGGAGAAGCGTCAGGCTAAGCGCAATCGTCACAAGAAGTCTCAGACTCCGAAGGTAGAGGCTTCTACATCACCAGTCGAGCAATAGATGGCTTTCTTCTCTTCTGCTACGACCTTCATAGCTCGGGGACTCTCGAGAGGTGAGCGAAGGGATGGAGAACGTGTCTCTGCTCTCCTTCGCTTGACCACAATAGGGGTGGCACTGAGTCTCTCGGTGATGCTTCTCTCGGTCACTATTATCTTAGGCTTTCACCGACAGATACACGAGTTCGCCTTCAGTCAGACAGGACACATCAGCCTCAATGGCTATGGAAGTAATTGGAAGACCTCCACCAATCCCGTCTATGTGTCACCTCGCTTGCTCTCCTTCCTTCGAGCAGAGCAAGGTATATCTTCGGTGGCTCCACTGATTCAGCAAGCTGGATTGCTCAAGACCGAAGGGGACTTCTCGGGCATCCTGCTCTATGGCATTGATTCTACCTTCCGTAGCCGCTACTTCACTGAGCAGGTGAAGTCGGGGACCTTCCCTTCATTCTCCGCACGGACATACGATCGCCCTCCGATTGTCCTTCCTTCGCACGTAGCACAGCGTATGAACTACAAAGTCGGAGATGCCGTGCGTATCTACTTCTTCGGCGAGAAGATGCGTGTACGCGTCTTCGAGCTCCAAGCCATCTATGAGTCCACAGGGCTCGAACTCTCACCACGCCTCCTGTCCCATTTCTTCGCTTCGCGCCTCAATCACTGGGATGATAATAGCTACAGCCGCTTGGTCATTATGCTCCGCGATCCCGAAGCAGCCTACCCGATGCTTGAGCATCTGATAGCGACACTCCAAGCACGCCCCGACTTAATAGGTGAGGAAAACTATGGTCTTAACCTCGGACAAGAGCTCCAGCCCGAACTCTTCAACTGGCTGGCCTTCCTCGATACCAATGTCTATGCCCTACTCTCCCTGATGGTGCTGGTCGGTGGCTTCGCTATGATCACGGGACTCATCATCATCGTCCTCGATAAGAGCAAGCAGATAGGTATTCTCAAAGCCTTGGGGGCAAGCAATAGTCAACTTCGTAAGACCTTCCTGCTCATCGCAGCACGCCTCATTCTGCGAGGCATCGTCTGGGGAAATGCGATTGCTCTGGTACTAAGTCTGGCGCAGCGTCAATTCAAACTCATCAAGCTGAATCCAGCCAACTACTTTACCGACTCCGTACCCATCTACTTCGACCTTCCTCTTTGGCTCGCCATCAACGCAGGTACGCTTGTGGTGATCCTGTTGATGGTATTAGTTCCAGCTGGCTTAGTCAGTCGCATCCATCCTGCCGAAAGTATGCGCATGGATTAGGAAGATCACCCAACATAAGAAGCCCCGTCCGTAGCAAAAGCAATGCTACAGACGGGGGCTTTTTATTTAAGGGAGTGTTGGGCTTAGTACGTCGAGAGGGCTACATCCGTATAAAGCTCTACATCATCACGCTGACAGAAGATGTA
>CAKMOP010000216.1 GCA_927910985.1 uncultured Porphyromonas sp.
GGAGGCATCTGTACCCATCAGGAGACTGATACTTTGGTTGTAGCGCTCTGGGAGTAGGCTACTCAGTGCATAGAGTCTCTGCGCAAGCGGCTCTATGCCTGTCTGCTCCTCGGGGAAGCTCGTCGTCTGGAGTGTCGTGGGGCTGATGTGTATGTTGAAGAATAGGGTATTGCCATCCAGCGTCTCGATGCTCTTTAGCTCCCCTGCTATCTGGAGCATCTCTTCGTGGGAGACCGCATTGTACTCACCATCTGTGATATTGATGACTGTCGGGGGATAGCATACCTTCCCGCTGTGCTCAGCGCACCACTGCTCCAGTAGACCCTGCGCATAGCGCACGGCCTTATCTAAGCGAGTCTGCTTGCCTTGATGCTTTGCCTCCAGCCACTGAGTACGCTGTACTTCCTTGATCTCGACCCCACGTCGTGTGCGCTTCTCTTCTCGCGCAGTAATGGTCTTGTAGGGGCTCTGTCGTAGCTCCTCGGGAGTGACGAAGTCGCGTCCCGCGAGCTTACCCTGCCAGGCTGACTGAGCTTCGTCGCCATAGCCAATGACGGCAATGTCGAAGTAGCGTCTCACTTCGCTGCCCTTGATACATCTATTCACCAGCTCTTCGATAGAGCGATTGACTATGCGGGCGACAGCCTCACTTAGGGTGAGACTCTCCCCATAGAGCAGGGTGCTTCGATTCATTGATATGGATTGGTCTACGAGGAAGATGAAGGCGGTAGGGGTGTCTCTCGTGACCTGTGCCGTGTAGGGACTGCGGTGGGTGAGCTTCGTCTGCTTGGGGAGCTGTATCCCGAAGTTGCGGATATTGAGGATATACTCCAGTGGGATGAAGCCCTTGACCAGCACCTCGGCTTGGTAGAACTTTTGCTCCTCCTCAGGCAGGTTAAAGTGGTTAGGTGCTCGTACGCTATCGAAGTGTATCTGCTTGAAGTCGGTGATACCACTTCCTACCTGCGCCCCATTCTTCGTGGCATTGCGATCTGCATAGCAAGTCTCGGACCAGTAGATGACCTCTGGTGAGATCTCTAATAGGACGGGATTGTCAATGCGCCCCTCCTTCATCGCGACATATTTCATCGGATGCTCACGACATAGGCTGAGGCGAACAAAGTGCTGCAAACCATCTCGCATATCCAAGGAGCGCGAGGAGTCGCTGCTACCAGGCTTGGGGATTGTGATATGGCGTGCTTTGCAGTCTGCCCAGGAGTAGAGTCCTCCTGCTTCGATGATGCTATCGAGATTCGCTCGATCGGTAAAGTGGTAGAGCTTACTGATGCGCTCACGAGCAATAATCTCTTTGTACTCTTCACTCTTTGTCTTGTAGGTTGGCATGGTGGTGTGTGCTGTCTAATAGTCAGGGAAAAGATCATCGCAGAAGGTGGCTGCGTGCTCAGCTGGATGGGGGTGGGTGGGGACTTGTACATCCTCGTAGGGATATAGCCCTTCGGCATAGGCCTTGACAAGTGCTGCGTGAGATAGAGGCTTCTTGACTGCCTCGACATCAGCATTGGTGTCGTAGTCCAGAAGGACGATGACTTTCCCAGCAGCATTCGCTTGCCTAAGACGCTCGATGATATCCATACAATAGTGCTCCAGCATCCAGCGGTAGGTAGGAATATAAATCTGCTTGCGCGCCTCGATGTACCCCAAAAGCTGGGAGGAGTGTACCCCTGCACGATGCCCAATGGGCTTACCGTACTTTCGAGCCGTGCGCTTGATCCCACGCATCGTGGAGTTCTGGAAGAGGGCGGTGTCAATGTCCGTATGCTCAAAGACCTTAAGCCCTTGCCAAATAGCCTCCACACAGGTCGCTGTATAGCCAGGACTCATAGGCACAGGAATACCTCCATGCGGATAGAAGGGGCTGAGATGGAGCAGACTACCAGTCGCCTTGCTTGTCACATCGGCGAAGATGGCTGTAGGGTATTTCTTCTGTAGTGTCTGTAGCTTCTTACGCTTACTCTCGATGATGATCATGTAGAATCCTATGTGATGATATCACTTATCTGTACCAAGAGGGAGCTAATGTCGCCGTGCACGAACAGCGATATTAGCTCCCTAAATCTATTACAAATATCCGATACTATTGCCGTTGCTCTTTAGATAGGGACAGAATGTGTCGCTTTCTCCCCCCCAAAAAGTTGCTAATAATGCGAGGCGGAGGTTAGAGGTCTTGCTTGATGTCCTCGAGCTCGACGAGCTTGTTCATGATAGCGTAGATCGTCAGACCACTGGGGCTGTGGATCTGCAGTTTCTTGGAGATGTTGCGGCGGTGTGTGATGACCGTGTGCGTAGAGAGGTAGAGTTGACCCGCTATCTCCTTGTTCGTCATACCCTTGACCACGCAGATGATGATTTCACGTTCGCGAGGGGTGAGCGCCTGAGAGTCGGAGGCAAGAGGGCTCGTCGAAGGCTCACTCTGTAGAAGCTGGTCGATGGTGTCTGAGATCTGCGTGGGGGAGTCTGCCAGATGGATGGCGGCATTGAACTCCTTGAGTATCCCTGCATCATAGAGCCCATAGCAGAGGGCAATGAGCTTCGTATGCTCGGGAAGGTGGGGGAGATAAGCTCGTGGCGTAGGCCCTGTCAGTAAGGGGTTGATGATAAAAATGTCGGCGGAGATGACCGATGCGATATCTTGCCATTCTCTGCGGTTGTCGTCAAGGAGATAGATGATCTGAGCCTTGTAGTGCAGTAGCTTGCGTAGCTGAGCCTCCAGCCCCGCACGCACGATGGAGGATGGCTCTGCAATAGCTATCTTGATGGGTGTAACCATGGGATAAATCAGCTTGTATGGGATGGTGGCGGGTCCTTGGTTATGCCGTCATACCCGCACTGGAGCGGTACAGGGGCGAAGTGCTAAGCCTGTTGCTTCTCCAGGTATTCAATGAAGGGCGTGAATATGGTATCTTCGATGTAATTGTGACCAGCTAAGTCGACTTCGACAGAGAAGATATCGTTGAGGACGGAGGTCATCTCATAGCCTGTCGGAGCGATGTAATACTTGATAAGTAGGTTCTTGAGCTCGGTGATCTTGAGCTCGATCTGGTCGTGTCGCTTGATGAAGATGCCGATGTTGTAGTGACTATCACGCTCGCCTGCCATCAGCTTGCGCGCATAGGGGAATACGACTCGGTCTTCGTAGCTCATATGTTTGCGTACCTCTTCGGCGTACTCGTCGAAGAAGCGACGTATCACATACATTAGGTCTTGGGGGCAGTTGGACATGGCCGAAAGGAGGCGCTGACGGATCAGTGGCAGGCGGAAGTCCAGGAAATATGAGTGGGAATTGGTTAAGTACTTCAGTAGGCTGTCCAGATGCACTGAGGCAATGAGCTCGGGGGTAGGCTCGTAGCTGTCAATAATAGAGCTATTGAGCAGGAGGAGGAAGGTCTTGATATCAACACCGTGCTCAATACATACCTGGCCAATACTTTGATCACCAAGCCCCAGAGGAATGCCAAAGCGTGAATGATGAGTAGCGCTGCAGAGCTCCCTAATATGACGTCACTGATGCGCGTGTGGGCTGTGAATGGTGCTATGAAGGAGTGACCTTGGAGGTGTCTATATGAGTTCATTGAACAGATAGTTTGTGGATACTAATCGTTTGTGGATACTAAGGGAGATAAATAGGTATCACCCGATGATTATAGGGCAAAGTTAGGGTATTCTCCCTCCGACCACAATCCATTAAATTAGGTAGATGAAGCGTTAATAATCATTACAAATGGGTATTGTAGCCCTTGTGGTGTTGGTCTACCTTTGCATCGTGAGAGTGATAAGGCTTTAGATAGCATTGACTCTTGTAAATAGTAAACCGTTTAAGTGATAAATCGAATGACCTGGCTATCTCGGGAGAGATGGCCAGGTCAGCTTTTATACCTCAGTAGCGACGAGGCGGTAATGAGGCGGAAGTGTAGGCATAGCTCCGGGATGGGAGCAGACGAATGCAGCGACGCGCGTAGCTAAGGCGACCGCTTCAAGATAGTTCCTTCCAGCTAAGAGTGCAGAGACAAAGCCTGCGGTGAAGGAGTCGCCGGCTCCGACGGTATCAACGACTTCAATACTCGCTGAGGGGTGGAAGATACTCCCCTTAGGATGATAAATTGAGCATCCAGCTGCTCCACGTGTTAGGATGACAGCTTGCAGGCTATATAGCTCAAGCAGCTGGCGACAGATAGCCTCCATATCTCCTTCGATCCCCAAGAGCAGAGCCAAGATAGGCACTTCCTCATCGTTGAGCTTGAGCAGGTCGGTGTGCTCAAGTGAGGTGTGGATGACTTCGCGCGTATAATAATGTAGGCGAAGATTGATATCGAAGATGCGTAGACTCCCCGCAGGCATTGCCTCGAGGAAGCTGAAGATGGTGCTCTGAGAGGTCTCAGAGCGTTGGGCCAGTGAGCCGAAGCATACGGCATCGGTACGCTGGGCTAAGCTACGGAGCTCTTCGTTGAAGTGGATGTCATCCCATGCCACACCTTCGGATATTTCGTAGGTGGGACTGCCTTTAGAGGAGAGGGTGACCTGCACTGTCCCCGTAGGATAGTCGCTCTCTTGTAGTATTGTCGGGAGCTGACGTGCGCATAGCTCCTCCCGAATTTCTTGACCGAGAGGATCGCGTCCTATGGCACTGATGGAGATCGCTTCGTGTCCAAGTTGCTGACAGTGGTAGGCGAAGTTGGTTGGTGCTCCACCCAGGGCTTTATGCTCGGGGAAGACATCGAAGAGTAGTTCGCCGATACCAACGATGGTGGACTTCTTCATTGGGTACAAGGGGATAGCTTAGAGGTTGTAGCAAGAAGGGGCGTACGGGAGGCCTAACGCCAGGAGTTCCTTTTGCTTTTCTTGGCTTTTCGGAAGAACAAGCCCGTGAGAAAGCCTTGTGCCTTGCTGGCTGCTACGCTAATCAGGGCTGGAGCTACGAGATCCAATGCCGTCATTAGGTAGGGCGTGTATTTGCTGAGCTTTCCTAATTTTCCGCCACTGCCCTCCGTCTTATCGCTCTCGGCGAATACTGGACGTCTTGTGGGCTTGTAGCCTAACTTACCTAATAGTGACCCGATGATAGGGAGTGTCGAGGCATAGTTGATGGCTTCGGATCGCGCATACGAAGTGATGATCTCGGAGCTGTGGTCGCGTAGGTAAGTCATTCCACGGACGACTTCGGGGAAGGTCTCATCCTGCAGGAGTAGTGTCTGATAGCGCGCCTGCTCGAGGATTAGATACGAGCCCTCCTGGTGTATCGCTCGCGAAGGGCTATTGTAGTGCTGCCGGCGGAGGTAGGGGATGAGATCAAGGCGCATATTCAGTCGCTGCGTCTCGGTAAGTGCACGTCGAGAGACGTGGTCCCGCACGCTCCTGGTGAGCCAAGGACGGAGTAGCACGACCAGTAAGATGAGTCCCAGGTAACCCACCGCTAAGTAGAGGAAGCCAACAGCAGGTGATCCCCCCGCCCATGTGCCAAGAGCAAAACCCAGTGCCATATTGAGCGCCAGGAAGAGGAAGAAGAAGAGGAAGGTAAGTAGTCCCCAAAAGACCACCTTCCGCGCTACCTCGAGCGACGGAGCTACCTACTGAGA
>CAKMOP010000217.1 GCA_927910985.1 uncultured Porphyromonas sp.
CCTCGTAGTATATCGGCTGTTCCTCGTAGCGAGAGGGGGACTTGAACCCCCGACCTTCGGATTATGAATCCGACGCTCTAACCAGCTGAGCTATCTCGCCGCCTCTTGTGAAAGCACTGCAAAGGTAGAACAAATCTTTTATATCTGCAAGAAGTCAAAGCCTACGACTACCCTTGCACATTTCCACTCCGAATACGCTCCACCCCTCCTCAGCTCTTTCCTACCGCCTTCTCCACGATCGCTATCAACAACTATCAGCCCTGAGCTCCATCTTCAGATAGCCACAGCATAGGTACGTTTGCGTATCTTTGTAGATACAATAGATATATAGATAAGACCTATGGCTGATAATAAGTGGCTACTGGACTTCCAGGGCGTACAAATAGCTCGCCACGAGCATATACTCTTCGAGCACTTAGACCTGCAGATTGCTTCGGGTGAATTTGTCTACCTTACGGGACCCGTAGGCGCAGGGAAGAGTACTCTACTCAAGACTATCTCTGCAGAAGTACCCCTCTCCCAAGGGAAAGCCACAGTAATGGGCTTTGATCTCACGCACATCAAGAGCAAGGACCTCCCCAAGCTCCGTCGTCGTATGGGTATTGTCTTCCAGAACTTCCAGCTTCTGCCCGACCAGACCGTACACGACAACCTTGATATCGTGCTCCGCGCCTTCGGTGTCAGCCGCAGCAGCGAGCGCGAGAGCCGTATCAACGAGGCTCTCCAAGATGTGGGGCTTGAGACCAAGAGCTATAAATATCCTCACGAGCTCTCTGGTGGCGAGCAGCAGCGCGTCGCCATAGCCCGTGCCCTCATCGGTCATCCCGAGCTTATCCTCGCTGACGAGCCAACGGGCAACCTTGATGCAGCTAATGGGCTGGCCATCGCAGAACTCCTGCATCGCCTCACCAAGGAGCGCGGTACGGCAGTCATTATGGCGACACACAACCTCCAAGTCCTCGAGACCTATCCTGCTCGCTGCATCGCACTTGACCAGCTCTAAGTGCAGAGCTTCGCAAGCGCAATTCCATCCCCGACATCTCCCCCTTATACGAAGAAGCCGTTGAAAGTAATGAAGTTCGGAGGCACGTCCGTAGCCTCTGCCCAGCGCATAGCTCACGTAGCTGATCTCATCACTGCTACCGAAGAGCCCAAGATTGTAGTCCTATCGGCGATGGCTGGTACGACCAATGCCCTTGTCGAAATAGGGCATCAGCTGATGGCACACCACCGCCACGAAGCCCTCACGATCCTTACAAAACTCAAGCATAAGTACGAGCAAGAGTGCCAACTACTCTTCCCGAACAAACACAGCTACGACCGTGCGTGGACACTCGTCAATGAGACGTTCTTCTTTCTCGAGCAGCTCTGCTATGCCGAGAGCTTCACGCTCTTTGACGAGAAGAACGATCTTAGCTCGCGGGGAATTACTCAGCACGGCGATGATGCTCCGTCACCTCGAAGATCGAGGTATTCAGGCGGTCGGTTTGCCCGCTTTAGAATATATGCGCACAGACAAGCAGGCTGAGCCCGATGAAGCCTACATCCAAGCGCACCTCTCCGAGCTCATTGATCGTGCGCCTTCAGGCACCCAACTCTTCATCACCGAGGCTATATCTGTCGCAATGCCTTCGGAGATATCGACAACCTCCAGCGTGGGGGTAGTGACTACACTGCTACGCTCATCGGTGCAGCTCTCGCTGTAGACGAGATACAGATATGGACGGACATTGATGGGATGCACAATAATGACCCGCGCTTCGTCGATGCCACTGCACCAGTGCGTCGCCTGCACTTCGAGGAAGCCTCCGAGCTGGCATACTTCGGGGCAAAGATCCTGCATCCCACCTGCATTCAGCCCGCTAAACGCAAGCACATCCCCGTACGCCTGCTCAACACGATGGCTCCCGAAGCCCCTGGTACGCTCATCTCCCTCGATACCGACAAGGATATGATCAAGGCCGTAGCTGCGAAGGACAACATCACGATGGTACGTATCCGTAGCAACCATCAGCTCTCACACTGGAGCTTTATGGGCAAGGTCTTCTCTCTCTTCGAGCACCACTGTATCCCGATCGATATGATTGCTTCGACAGAAGCCTCCATCTCGCTAACCATCGAACGCAGTACCCTGCCCGAAGACCTTCACCACAGCCTCCAGAGCTTAGGGAGTATCGAGGTCGAGCATGATATGACCATCGTCTGCGTCGTCGGTGATATGGAATGGGAGAATGTAGGCTTCGAGGCGCAGATCCTCAATGCGCTTAGTGAGATCCCTGTGCGTATGATCTCCTACGGCGGTAGTGACTACAACCTCACCGTCTTGGTCGAAGCTCAGGACAAGAGACGTACACTCTTAGCACTCAGTGATCATCTGTTCGGGAGCAAGGAGTGCAAGAAGGCGGAAGGCTGCAAGTAAAGTATATGGTCTCCGACAAGACTCCTTCACGCGCTCAGCTCTGGATGGGATTAACACGTCCCCGCACCCTACTTTCGGGGCTGAGTTCCGTCCTTGTAGCCATCTTCTACGCCGCTTCTCTCGGCCCCATCGACCCGCTACGCACCACCCTGCTCCTCATCGTTGCGATCAGCGCACAGATAGGAAGCAACATCGCCAACGACCTTATCGACTTCAAGAAGGGCGCAGACACAGACGAACGTACGGGACCACTACGCCCACTCTCCAAAGGTCTTCTGACCGAAGGAGAGGTGCACCGTGCACTCTACATCAGCTTAGCAGTCCTCCTTATCAGCGGGATCGCATTGGTAGCACTCAGTGCATGGTGGCTTCTCCTTGTAGGCTTAGCCGTTGCTCTCGGCATCTTCGCCTACTCTGGAGGACCATATCCGCTCTCTTACCACGGATTAGGAGATGTAGCAGTCTTGGTGTTCTTCGGCTGGGTACCTGTAGTGACAAGCTTCTTCATTCTGCGTGGTACGATCGCCGACCCAGTAGTGTGGCACTTAGCTACGGCTATTGGTCTGGCAAGCGTGAACATCCTCATCGTGAATAATTATCGTGATGTAGACGAAGATCGCAAGGCTGGTAAACGCACCCTCATCGTACGTATGGGGCGCGACTTCGCACCACGCTTCTACCTCACCTGCGGGCTGCTGTCGATGGGTTTACTCTATCCTATTTATAGCTTCTGGGGGAATGCTCTTGATGCTCCCCTACGTCATCGCCTTTTCGATGGCGCACCGCCAGCTGCAGGAAGCCGAAGGTAGTGCCCTCAACAAGACCTTAGGTGCTACGGCGCGTAATGTCTTCTTCCTCGCTCTCCTCATTGGGGCAATGCTACTTCTCAAAAGCTAAACCGAAGCCCCCTTATCCAATAAAACTCCCCGCCCCGCAGAGTAGCCTAACAGCTAACTCCGTGGGGCGGGGATTGATTTTATGACAAGATCGCTCAGCGCGGCGTATGGAGTCGTGCAACGACCTTGAGAACAAAGGCTATGGGCGCAAAGGGAAGCAAGAGGAGCAGGAGACGTTGTAGAAAGGGTGTACCTGCGATTAGCTTCCTACGACCTCGTAGCATCGCTTCGTAGCTGCGGCGTGCTACATCTTCGGGACTATGAGTCAGTTGGGCGGCAAGTCCTGTCCCTTCGAGCTTAGCAGCCGATTCGAAGCCCGTCTTCATACCGCCAGGGAGGACGACCGTAGCTGTGACACCTGTACCACGGAGCTCTTCGCTGAGTGCCAAGGTGAGCGAAGTCACGTAAGCCTTCGAGGCGAAGTAAGTCGCCTGCCAAGGCCCAGGCACCAGCGAGGCTATCGAAGAGACATTCAGAATACGCCCACATCCCCGCTCGATGAAGCCAGGGAGGAAGAGCTTCGTCAGCTCAGTCAAGGCTCGAATATCTACCGCCAGCAAGTTCGCATCATCCTCGATCGAACGCTCGGCAAGGCTTCCTTGCCCTCCCAATCCAGCATTATTGATGAGATAGTCAATAGTCAGTCCAAGCGCCTGCACTTCGGCAAAGAGCGAAGCTGCAGCCTCGGGCTCAGCCAAATCCTTCACCAAGATCCATACAGAGATGGCATACTTCTGCTCCAGCTCAGCTTTGAGCGCAAGTAGACGTTCCTGACGACGCGCCACAAGGATCAAGTCACCGCCATAGGAGGCGTGCACACGCGCATAGGCTTCACCAAGTCCACTCGAAGCCCCCGTGATGAGAGCAGTCTTAGGTTGGTTCATTGTCGTAACATATATAA
>CAKMOP010000218.1 GCA_927910985.1 uncultured Porphyromonas sp.
CTATAAGAATTCCGATCACCAGATTGCCTTCTCTTACTATAGTGCTTGGACGGGTGTCGGTACGAATATGCAGAGCTCTCTGATGGGACTCCCTGACTCGGTAGACCTCGTCTCCCTCTGGGGTGGATGGAAGAACCCTACCGAAGCTCAGCTCAAAGACCTCCGTGCTGCACAGCAGAAGAAGGGTCTGAAGGCAATGATTTGCTTCCTCGTCCTGGATATGGGAGCTGGTGTTACTCCCGATCCTACTGAAGCTGAAAAGGCTGCCCTCAAGGAAGGGGAAAGCTGGACGCACAAGTACTGGGGGTGGAGTACTGCTCAGACTCCCGAAGGCAAGGCTGCACGCCGTGCTGCCGTCGTCAAGTACGCCAATGCTATCTGCGACGTCATCGAGAAGTATGGCTATGACGGCTTCGATATCGATGCTGAGCCCACCTACTCTCATCCATTCTCAACGAACTATGAAATGTGGAGAATGGATAGGGAAGATGGCGTTTCTACGCTGATGACGCTCTTCATTGAGACGCTTGGTAAGCGTATCGGCCCTATGGCTGAGACGGAAGCTGGGCGCAAGAGAATCTTGGCCGTAGATGGCGAGCCTGATGCACTTCCACCTACCCATGCTAAGTACTTTAACTACTTCATTATTCAAGCATATGGTGATGGAGTAGGATATAGCAATGGGCATTTCCAGGGCATGCTTCGAGCTTATAAGGATGTCCTATCTGTAGAGGAAATCTGTAAGAAGAGCATTTTTGTTGTGAACTTTGAGTCCGGAGCGACTCGAGGCGGTCAAGCTGGTCTTGGTCAAATTCTCAACTTTGCCCTTCAGAATCCCGTCGTTGATGGGGTGACCTATCGTAAGGGCGGTGTTGGTGCATTCCGAGTGGATCTCGAGTATGCTATCACAACTCCCGATGTAGTCAATGGTATCGACATGTCGCCTGTTAAGGGACTCTCTTATCCTTGGTGGCGTCGTGCTATTCAACTGATGAACCCCACTATTAAGTAGTCCTATGAAGATGAAGATCAATAAATATCTCCTCGGAGTAGTAGCCGCAGCTACACTCCTTGTCTCTTGCAACGATAGAGAACTAAAGGAGCTCACTTCCCAAGCCTATATTGCCCAAACGGGTACACAGGCTGGTCGTATTGGGTCGCTTCAGCTTGGAGACAGCGAAGTATCGACGGATATCAATGTCCGTCTTTCATCGCCTCAAGCTAAGGATGAGGCTTATACGCTTGAGCTAAGCCAAGATGCACTCGATGCTTACAACAAGATCAATGGTACTTCGTATACGATGTTACCTGCTGATCAAGTTGTGCTGTCTTCCTCTCAGGTTGTAGTCAAGGCTGGCGCAGTCTTTTCTGATCCAGTAAAGGTTACACTTAAATCCCTGAGCAAGGAGCAAATGGATTCGGGTAAGAAGTTTGCTGTGGCCTTTAAGCTCAAGACCGCAGGTGCAAGTGCCCCAGTACTTAAGGGGGCTGATACCTATGTCTATGCTGTCAAGACGATCACTTCTGCGAGTGCTCCAATCCTTGGTACCTACAATGGTCAGTACTACCGAGCTATAGCCCGTGGTATTGCGCCTGTAGAGCTTAGCCGCTTCACGATCGAAGCTCGTGTCAATATCAATGGACTTAACATCAATAACCAAGCCATCTTTGGAGCTTGGGCTACAGGCTCGGAGATCTATATGCGCTTTGGTGATGCGAATCCACCGTACAACTATCTGAACATTAAGTTCGGTGATGGTGGGCAGATTGACCGTACCTTCGAAGGGGCTAAGACCAATACTTGGTATCACGTGGCACTCGTCTATGATGGGGCTCAGGCTACGCTCTATGTCAATGGTAGCAAGGTCGTGAGCACGGATAAGCCTGCAGGGCGTGTCTTCAAGCTTGATGATGCTGTGCATATCGCAGGATCTGGTGCAGACTGGTTCCGTAATGCCTGCCTCTTCAGCGAAGTCCGTATTTGGAATACAGCACGTACGCCAGAGCAACTTAAGGACAATGAATATACGGTTGATCCTACTACTCCTGGCCTTCTTCATTACTGGAAGATGAATGAAGGTAAGGGTGGTGAGTTCGCTAATTCTGTCGCTGGAGGACCTGCTCTTAAGGTATATGGAAGTGCTTACGATGAGAAGCATCCTGAAAATAGTATGGTGCTTACTCCTACGTGGGTGTCTAATGTCCGTTCGGACGGTACGGGAACGAATAAGGTACCTTAGTCTTAACATGGGTAGTAGTTTGTATAGCTCTCATGCTGGGAGCTATACAACTCTTCCTAATATCGCTTTAGAATTTATGCAAAAGATACTGTCCATAGCATGTGGAACGCTCTTACTGAGCCTCACTGCCTGTCAGAAGAACTTTGACTTGAATACCCCCTTATTCGATAAGGCTGAAGTCAAGTCCTACCCTTCGGTTGCTTACATTAAGACTGGGGAATTTGACTTGTCCAAGTCAATTTCTACCATGCAAGTCATCTACCAAGGGACAACGCTTACAAAGTGGTCTGCTCAAGAACGCTACGTATATCTCTCTAAGCCTGCCGATCAGGATGTGACTGTCACGCTTGAAGTAGGGACGCACAAAGAGGATATAGTGGCGTTTACGAAGGGTCTTTCTTCTGATCCTGGTTACCAAGTTGCACCAGAAGGCTATGCAAAGCTTTCGACTACGACCGTAACAATCCCTAAGGGGCAAACGAAAAGCTCAGTAGCAATCACTATTGAGCCTGGGGATAAGTATGCTGAGATTTCCAAGGGAAATGCCAGCTCTGAGTACTTTGTCGTTCCAGTTCGAGTAAAGGAAGTTACTGGTTCTGCTTCAGTCGGAGTAAGTCAAGACTTTGGAACTTACTTTATCCCAATCTATAAGAGCTACCAGATGTAAGTTTCTATACTCGTGATCCACAGGGTACTCAATCCCCTCATCGGATCTCACGTTCGATGTCTCCTCTGTGCTATCATGGGACCACAATCGTATCCTAAGGAAAACATGTACGATGGAGATCCTTCAACGGCATGGTATGCAAATTATTCTGATGACAATCACTGGTTTAGTGCAGTACTGAATAGTGGGACGAAGAAGTTCAGCTACATACTTCTGAAGACTTCAGCTGGAGAGTTCGCAGCTTCAGAGCAGATCAAGATTGAAACTACGACAGATGGTAAGACTTGGACTTCTCAAGGTGTGCTTGCTACAAGCTACATACGAGATCAAGGAACTGTTGTTATTCGTTTCTTGAGTCCAGTGGAAGCCAAGGGGGTGAAAATCTCTACGGTACCTCCTGTGAGCCCTGAGTTTTTCACTGTAAGTGAGCTGACCTTCTACGCAGAGAACTAAGGTCCCCACTCCTCTCTAAGCCCACAGGGGCAGTATCTCCAGCGGAGATACTGCCCCTGTGGCGTTATTGTTCCTGCAAGGAACGAGGGTGGTTAGTTGCCTTCGGCGAGCTTAGCGGCGCGAAGGGTGTTGAGCATAAGGGAGATGATCGTCATCGGACCGACACCGCCAGGGACGGGTGTGATGTAGGAGGCTAAGGGGGCTACTTCGTCAAAGGCAACGTCGCCAGTGAGCTTGAAGCCACTCTTACGTGACGCATCGGGGACACGCGTTGTCCCGACGTCGATGATGACAGCACCAGGGCGCACCATATCCGCCTTGAGGAACTCAGGGACACCGAGGGCAGCTACGATGATATCTGCCTGTAGACAGAGCTCCTTGATGTTGGGCGTGCGGCTGTGGCAGACCGTGACGGTGCAGTCACCAGGAGTGCCCTTGTGGAGTAGGAGCTGCGCCATAGGCTTCCCGACAATGTTGCTACGGCCGAGGACGACGCAGTGCTTACCTCGCGTCTCAATCTCATAGCGACGCAGGAGCTCAACGATTCCTTGTGGGGTAGCCGAGACGAAGCAGGGAAGTCCGATGCTCATACGCCCAACATTGATTGGGTGGAAGCCATCGACATCCTTCTCTGGGCTGACTGCTTCGATGATGCGCTGCTCATCGATGTGCTTGGGAAGGGGGAGCTGGACGATGAAGCCGTGAACTTCAGGGTCGCTGTTGAGACGGTGGATTTCGCTGAGGAGTTGCTCTTCGGTGACATCCTCTTCGAAGCGGATAAGCGAAGAGCGGAAGCCTACCTCGGCACAAGTCTTAATCTTGGCAGCTACATAAGTTTTCGCTGCCACCATCGTGACCGACAAGGATGGCTACTAAGTGTGGGGGCTTCTTGCCAGCTGCTACGCGAGCTGCTACTTCGGCTGCGATCTCTGCTTTGATTTGTGCGGAGGTTGCTTTGCCGTCGAGGAGCTTGTAGGTTTGTTCTGTCATTGGGGTAGTATGATGAGTAAATGAATGGACGGCATGGTACCGCCACTGACCCTAAGGCTTATCAAAGATAGGGAAAGTTTACGGCCTATGCAGAGGTGTTATGGGGTAAGACATGTTGATATACAAGTACCGCCCCACAGCCCTCGGGAGAGAGGCTGTGGGGCGGTACTTGTAAGGGATGGGGACGGCGAGCTTAGCGCACGATGCCGTCACGACGTAGTAGGGCGTCGATCGTGGGCTTCTTGCCGCGGAAGGCTTGGTAGAGCTGATCCGCATCACGACGATCACCTTGGCTGAGGACTTCACGGCGGAAGCGGTCGGCGGTCGCCTGAGAGAAGATCCCTTCTTCTTGGAAGGCAGCGAAGGCATCGGCATCCAGCACTTCAGCCCACTTGTAGCCGTAGTAGCCCGCAGCGTATCCCCCTGAGAAGATGTGCCCGAATGAGGTACTCATCTGACAGGGTGCCGGCGAAGAAGGAAGGAGCTGCGCCTTCTGCCAAGCGCTCTCTTCAAAGGCCTTCATGTCGCAGCCTTCAGGCAGAGGCTCCGTGAGGGTGTGCCACGCCATATCAAGGTAGCCGAAGCTGAGCTGACGACAGGCGGCATAGCCTGCGAGGAAGTGACGGGCACGCTCCATACGCTCGATGAGCACTTCGGGAAGGGCTTCCCCCGTCTGATAGTGATAGGCAAAGCTCTGGAGCCATTCACGCTCATCCAGCCAGTTCTCCATCAGTTGGCTGGGTAGCTCGACGAAGTCACGGACGACATTGGTACCGCTGAGGGAGCTGTGGTGACAGGTGGAGAGCATCCCGTGCAGGGAGTGACCGAACTCGTGCAGGAAGGTGCGTACCTCCCCTGGTGTGAGCAGAGCTGGGCGGTCGGCCGTGGGCTGGGTGAAGTTCATCACCAGCACAATGTGAGGACGATGGTCCTCACCTTCGTCCGTGTGGTACTGCTCCTGCAGGTTGTTCATCCATGCACCACTCTGCTTCCCTTCGCGTGGGAAGAAGTCGGTGTAGAGTAGTCCGAGGTAACTACCATCAGCGTCATGCACCTCGTAGGTGTGGACATCGCTGTGGTAGACGGGGAGGTCGGTGCGCTCGGTGAAGCGGATACCGTAGAGGCGTGTCGCCAAGGAGAAGACGGCTTCGGAGACGCGCGAGAGCTCGAAGTAGGGGCGTAGCTCCTCTTCGTCTAATTCGTAGAATGCCTGCTTGTAGCGCTCTGCCCAGTAGCTCCAGTCCCAAGGCTGGAGGGGAAGTGTAGCCCCAGCCTTATGGGCAAAGTCTGCGAC